>RZZN01000272.1 GCA_009929855.1 Gammaproteobacteria bacterium | reverse complement strand
CATGCTCGCATCGCTGAGCAATGAGTGCAGCAACGCAACGGTCAGCGAACCCGCAAGCAGCCCAGTTGCCGTGCTGGCCGGCACGATCGAGGTGTACAGCCCCCGCTTCTCCTTGGGTGCGTACTCTGCGAGGAAGGTTCCCGCGCCGGCATACTCGCCTGACGCGGAGAAGCCCTGAATCATTCGGAGTGCCAGCAGGAGCAGGGGTGCTGCGATCCCGATGGCCGCGTAGCTGGGGAGGAACCCGATGAGGAAGGTCGCCCCCGACATCAGGAGGATGGACCAGGAGAGAGCCCATCGCCGTCCGAACTTGTCACCCCAGTTTCCCCAGACGATCGCACCGATTGGTCGCAGGATGAAGGAGATGGCGAAGACAGCAAAGGCGAGCATGAGGCTCACCGTTGGGTCCCCCTCAGGGAAGAAGACCACTGCGATGACCGTCGCGAGGTATCCATAGGACGCGTAATCGAACCATTCGACGAAGTTGCCGATGAAGCTCGCGGTCGCAGCACGCCGAAGTGCACCGTGACCTTCCACCTGGGGTTCGGCCAACGACATTTCTTGCTGCCTCCTTGCAGTTGCCCACCATGGGGTGGCACCTCGTGGGTCGCCACCCCATGGTCTCATCAGGGTTCGCACAACCGCGCCCCGATTGCGGCGCAGTTTTTCCTAGCGTTCGACGGCGAGGATCGTCTCGTCGTCGGGTTGTCCGGCCCGCCTACCGACCAGGCCGAGAATCGGGCCCATGCCACCCACGATGATGAGAAGGCCTCCCAGTGCGCCGATGAGAGTCATCGACTCGTTCCACACGAGCGCTCCGAGCAGGATCCCCACCACGCACTCCCAGTAGGAGACCGTCGACAGTTCCACGGCGAGAAGGTGCTTGCCCGCGACGGGGAGCAGGCCAATCGCGAAGAGGCCGCAGACGACGAACATCCCAAAGGCCCAGGCCCAGTTGGTCGGGGTCATGACCTCGATGGGATTGGTCGGGTCAAGGGTGTTCATTCGGAAGATCATCACTGCGATCGCGCCGACGGCTCCGAAGATGAAGTTCCAGAAGGAACGCACCTCTTCTCCGATGTCGCCCCGGTAGCGGTAGAAGAACAACGCCAAGCCGTAGAACAGGCCCGAGGCGAGACCGAAGATGTCGCCCATGATCTTGTTGGGCATCTCCGGGTTGGGTGCAAGGTCGAGGCCGAACGAGAGTCCCTCGCCCGCTGAGTAGTTGACCAATCCGATCGTCATGATCATTCCGATGAACACGAGGCTCAGGAACATCGCGTTCTTCAGGTCGATCCGCTCCTTGAGGAAGATCCACGCCAGGATGGCGGAGAAGAGCGGACCGGTGTAGATGAGGAAGACGGCATTGGCGATTGTCGTCATGAGCGTCGACGACACGTAGAACGCGAGGGACATGCCGATGGCGAGGCCACCGGCGACGACACTGAACGAGAGTTTGGTGCGCTTGAGATCGGGGAGCTTCTTCACCAACAGGATGATCGCGAGCATGCCGAGCGCACCGATGGTCATGCGGCCGAAGGCGAGGAAATCACCGGTGATGTACCGTGCGCCCGTCTCAGGGTCGATTGGAGTTGCCAGTCGGCCGAAGGTGCCGACGAAGCCCATCCCGGTTGCCGAGAGGAGCATCGCCGTGAAACCGAGCTTCTTGTTCATGACGTGCCCCGTCGGGGCCGCAGTCTGCGTGGAC
>RZZN01000271.1 GCA_009929855.1 Gammaproteobacteria bacterium | reverse complement strand
CCGGCGTAGGGACTCCGGTTACCCGGAGCCCCCGCCACAGACCCGGACGTGCAGTTTTCCCGCATCCGGTTCCCCGGTTGTACTCGCTTTCGCGCGAGCGAAAGAGTCAAACAAGCACCAGTTCGCGTTGCACAATCGACGGCTCCGTGATGCGAGGACGGGCGGCACCGAGACGCTTCAGGGCTCGCAGAAACACCTCCCAGGTGAAGCTTGCCCGCTTGCCCCCGCGTCGATTCAGCCACTTGTACGCTGCGACGACGGCCGCATGGTAGAAGCGCCACAGGTCCGACGCGTTGCCGCGCAGCCCGTAGTAGTTGTAATGTCCAATCAGCCGTCGGTTCAGCTCCTTGACGAATTCCTTGCCCGGCAGATGCCGGTGGCTCCTGATCCAGTCCGTGATGCTCCGAACGGCGCGTTGCAGTCGCTTGCGCGCCGTCCGACGCATGAGCCGTACCGACCCCTTGAAGGTGCGGTGCCAGTACAACTCGAAGCCGAGGAAGACAATCCGCGTACTCGGGTCCGGCCGCAAGCGGCCCAACGACACGATCCGCGTCTTCTCCGGCGCCACCTCCAGGGCGAATTTCTCCAGCCGTTTCGGCAGCGCACTGTAGAACCGCTCGGCGTCTGCTCGACTGGAGAACACACACACGAAATCATCCGCGTACCGGTACAACAGCACCTGACCCCGGCACCGGGGCTTGACCACGCGCTCGACCCACAGGTCCAAGGCGTAGTGCAGGTAGATGTTCGCCAACACGGGGGAGATGATCCCGCCCTGCGGGGTTCCTTCGTCGGGTTCGTACACCGCTCCGTCGGTGTCGAGTATGCCGGCTTTGAGCCATTTGCGGATCAGCCCGAGAAAGGCCCGATCATCGATCCGCTCGCCGAGCATCCTGACCACCCAGTCATGATCCATGTGGTCGAAGAAGCCCCGGATATCGGCCTCGACCACGTGATGGTCGGGACCGCGCTCAAGCTCGCGCGCCAGCTCGATCACCGCCTGCTTGGCGCTGCGGCCCGGCCGATAGCCGTAGCTGCAGTCCAGGAAGTCCTGTTCGTAGATCGCGCTCAACAACGTCGCGCAGGCCAGCTGCACGAGCTTGTCTTCCAGAGCCGGGATGCCCAGCGGTCGCTGTTGTCCATTCTCTTTGGGTATCAGCACGCGCCGGACCAGCTTGGCCCGGTAGCGTTTCGCCTTCACGCGCTCGGCCAGATCGGTGATGTTCGCTTCCAGGTTGCGTGCGTAGATCTCTGCCGTCAGCCCGTCGATGCCACTGGCCGCGTCCTTGTTCAAGTCGTGCCAGCAGTGCATCAACAGCTCGACATTCACTTCTCTGTAGAGATTGCGAAAGCGATGGTGCTTGCTCTCCCTTGCTCGATTGGCTATTCCCCGCAGTGAGGTTGGCACGTGGTGACCCGGTCCTGCCCGTCCGGCACGTGTTTCCTGTGCGGGCTGCGTACTCCCGTCGGGTCCTTCGCCGTGTAATGGGCTTTCCCCATCGCTGACTACTATGCCCGATAAGACACCCCGTCGGCTTGCGGCGTTCTCCCGCCTGCCCGTGCGCTCCGTGCTCCACGCCTCCACCCGAGCGCACGCCGTTGCAGGGCTCTTCACCCGTTCGTGTCCCAGCTCAGTCGGTTTCATCGCTTCACCTCGTCACAGGAGCCTCCGGGGCTTCCCGAGTTCTCCGGCGCCTCTCTTCCTGCATGCCA
>RZZN01000270.1 GCA_009929855.1 Gammaproteobacteria bacterium | reverse complement strand
GGGTTGAGGATGGGCTCGGCGAGGTAGCTCTCCAGGTCGGCAAAGGTCGTCGGATCGACCGGCGAGCCCGGGGTGACGACATAGTCGAGGACGTAGACCTGCGGGCTCTTGGGTGTCGCGCCGCGGCCGAAGCCGAGGATGAGGGTTTCGAGCCGGTCGCCTTGGCAGTCGGTCGCGGCGACCGCCATCAAGCAGCCCTTGGGCGGGTGTCGCTGCGGCCAGTCTTCGGCGAGGGCTGACTTGAGGTCGTCGGCGGTCACGGTGGCGGCGCTGGCGTAGGGGATCGCCAGCGAGGTTGAGACGAACGCCTTCATCAACGCCGGATCGCCCTCCGCGGCGACGCGCTCCTCGTAGAGCTCGCGCCAGGTGCGCCCGAGACCGAGCGGGGTGTAGAGACTGGGCAGCCGGTAGCTGTGGTGGTGGGTGCGCTCGGGGTATTTGGCGCGCCACTCGCCGCGGGCCAGCATGTCGGTCTTCGCGCTGTGCGGGATCGGGGTACCGCAGGACTCGCACAGGTATTCTCCGCTCGGCAATACGCCGTCGATGTGCAGAACCTGCATGTGGTCGCAGTGCGGGCAGGGAACGTGGTACTCGCGTTGATCGCCTGCGAGGTATTCGCGCCAGATCAGGGAGGCGCCCATGAGTTTTTTCGGGCTGCTGCACTGGTAGATCTTGCGCGTGCGCCCGAAGCTGTCGGCGCGGCGACGCAAGGTCATCAAGGGATCGCCCTCGCCTCCTTTCAGCTCTTCGTAGCTGTCGACCTCGTCGGCCACGACGATTTTTGCCGAGTACATCCCCAGGGATGAAGCGCTCGCGGCGTGGCTGACGATCAGCCATCCGCCGGGGAATTTCACGCGCGCGAGGGTGTTGGAGGATTCGCGGCGCTTGGTGGTGGCGATGCGCTCGGCGATCTCCGGGCAGGTCTCCACCAGCGGATCGAAGCGCATCAGCTTCCAGGCGTTGCCGAGCTCTTGGGTGGGCTGGCAGACGATGATGGGGCATGGATCATGGTCGATGACGTAGCCGACCAGATTGTTCAACGACTCGGTCTTAACCGTCTGCACCCCGGCCACGACGGTGACGATCTCCGCGCCGGAGTGCGCTGAGAGGCTTTCCATGATCTCGCGGGCCGGCGGGTTGCGGTCGGTGCGCCAGCGCCCGGGCTCTTTGCTGGTCTCGCGCACCAACACGCGGTGCCGATCCGCCCACTGCCAGACCGAGAGCCGCTCCGGGATCGACCAACCGCGTGCCCAGCCGCCGAGATAAGCGCGACGGGCGCGCGTGCGAGCGCGCTGCTCTTGGGTGTGGCGGCGCGCGAGGGCGGCGGTCATGACGGGCGGTCGATCTCAGACGGTGCCGACCGAGCGTCGGCGTGTTTCGGCGCGGCGCTTGGCGGTGGCGGTGCGCTGTTTGTGCGCGGCGCGTGATCTGGCGTTGTTGGACTTTTTGAAGGCGCTGCTGCCTGCTGAACTGCCTGCCATTGGTGCCTCTTGGGGGCGGCGCCCCGTCGGTTGTCGATGGTGTGGTACTGCGATTCAAGGGCCTGGATCCAGGCGAGGTGGAAGGCGTAGAGGTCGGCGTCGTTCTCAAGCGCAAACTGCTCGATGCTCGCGGAGCTGCGCAGGTTGGCCGAGCCGTGCAGGGTGTAATGGCCGCCTTCTTCCGGGGCCATGAGGGTGACCTTGGCGTGGGATCCGGTCACCGAGAGTTGGAA
>RZZN01000269.1 GCA_009929855.1 Gammaproteobacteria bacterium | reverse complement strand
ACAGGGGACGCGCAGCGCTCCGCTCGGCGAGTCCGCCGCCGGGACTCGCCAGCAATCGATCGCGATCATCCCGCCGGTCGTCGGTGTGATGTCGAATCCGGGCACGGACAGCGCTTCGGTCGGACAAGCCACCGCGCAACGGCCGCAGTCCACGCAGCCCGATGCCAATTCGGGCCCCTCAGATGTCGCGACCAGTGCGCCGGTTGGACAGGCGTCCGTGCAGCGTCGACAGGACATCTCGGGGAAGCGCGCGGGCAGGCACGACCCTTCACGATAGGTGAGGCGGGCCGACGGGCCGAGCGCTCTTGCAGGTGGAATCTGCCGCCGGTGCTGAAGGGTTGCGTTCGGGGGGGGGCGCCATGAGGTCTCTCGGTCGCGCCGTCGAGGCTCGGCGGCTTCGGTATCGATCAACTCGATGCAGGCGATATACCAGACGCTTTGACCATGTTTTTTAAGCGACTGATACGGTATGCCTCGACAGGGATGCAAGCCGTCGGTCCAACAGCCTTCCCGCAATGACGGGTTACCAGACGGTAACGCTCGATCCCGTCATCACGAGATGAATCATAAGGGTATCAAGGTCTTGCGTCTCAGGTAACAGGATAGACGGGGATGTTACCGAAAGGAAACGCATGCGAGACATCGAGGTCGCCGAGCCCCAAGCGGCGATTCTTGCTGAATGCCTCGCTGGTCCGCTCGCCGGCTTCGGGCCATACTGAAGCAGGCGTTGACTCCCCTTTCATCGGGCAAGGCAATCCATTCAGAGTGAATCATGCGAGCTGCCTGTTCTCGTCGGTCCTTCCTTTCGGGCCTGCTGGCTACTGCCTTCGGCGCGAGCGTGAGCGCGATTCCCGATGAATCCACCGAAGCGCTGCGGTTCGGACTGACCCCGGTGGTGCTCGATGATCGGATCGCCTTTCTCGACGCCTGGGCCGATTGGATCGAGAGTCAGCTTGGGAGGCCCGTGGTCTTCGTCCAGCGCTCGCGCTATCGCGAGATCCTGGATCTCTTGCTGCAAGGACGTCTCGATCTGGCCTGGATCTGCGGCTACCCTTTTGTCCGGAATCGGTCTCGTCTGGAGCTGATCGCGGTGCCGCGTTTTCGGGGCCGCCCGCTTTATCAGTCCTTTTTCATCGTCGGCGCGGATTCCGAGATCCAGCGCCTGCACGACCTCGAGGGCCGACTCTTTGCCTGGACCGATCCGGATTCCAATTCGGGATATCTCTATCCGCGCTTTCGGCTGACAGGCGACGGCAAGGATCCGGACCGATTCTTCCGGCGAACCTTCTTCACCTGGGGACACCCGCGCAGCGTCGAGGCGGTCGCCGAAGGCTTGGCCGACGGCGCGGCCGTCGACAGTTATGTCTGGGAGACCCTGGCGCGCGGTCATCCAGAGTTGACGGCACGGACCCGCGTCCTGGAGCGCTCGCCTGATTTCGGGTTCCCGCCGATCGTCGCCGGTCCGGCGCTCTCTGATCCCGATCGGCAAGCCATCCGTCGCCTGCTCTTGAGCCAGGTCCAGGATGCAGCCGGTCGCACGCTCCTGAACGAGCTCAATCTCGACAGCTTCGGTCTCGAAACGCCCGCTCTCTATGACGACATCGCCCGCATGGCCGGGCGGTTGCCTGAAGGGGAGGGCGCGTGACCCGCCTGCTGTCGAGCTATCGCCTGCGGCTGCCTCTGAGCCTCAGCGTCGCCGCCGTGGTCACCGCATGCTCGATGGC
>RZZN01000268.1 GCA_009929855.1 Gammaproteobacteria bacterium | reverse complement strand
TTTTTTTAAGATGCTAGAATTGCAGCAATTACGTTATTTTCTCGGCCATTAGTGCCGACCACCTTAAGCAGCTCGCCCTGCGACGCAAACATGCGCTGATCTGTCGTCACGGCTGTAACCGTTCCCGTTCCAAAGCAAAAATAAACGTCAGCGGTCGAATCCGTTGCGAGCTGGACAAATTGCGTCCCGGCCGGCAGGTTTGCCGATGCCGACGCGGTATCGAGGGTAATATCCGCTTGACCCAAAAACTCGTCAACGGCCTGCGCCGACCCATTCATCGCCGGGGCCGCGAAACAATCGACCTTCAAAGTCGTCATCTGTTACCTCATGAATAAAAAAGGCCCCGAAGGGCCAGTTGGACAGGAGGAAGCCCGTAGGCTTCTAGGAAATTTAATTATCAAACAACGCAATAATATTACTGCGATTAGGTCTTGCTTTGTACCTCAGGTGTGGTACATTAAGTTACATGAGGCGCAGGGATTGGCCCAGCGCAACAAGCTAAAGGAGCTTAAAAATGACCTACTCAATACAAGAAAAAACGCCGTCCGGAAATTGGTACACAATCCACACTGGGATTGAAGATGCCGCCGAACTACTGGCCGAGATTGCCTTTAATTATCAAAGTATGCAAAACTCCTCCGAAACGCAGGACGGGCTTGCCAACGACCTTCAGGAGCAGCTCGACAATCCGTGGACAGGCTACGCCCAAATCTGTGTATGCGACTACACGGAAAGCGGCTCCGAGGGTGATTTTATTCAGTATCGCGCGGTTTCGGAATGACAACCACCTACCGCAATCTTCTCGAAGCGACCGGCCTCTCCCTGCGAGGGGCCGCACGCTTCCACGGTGTTGCTTACGAGACCGCCCGGTCGTGGGCATCTGGTCGCCGAAACACACCACCCGGAGCGCTCAACGAATTAGAGCAGCTACTACAGGCCATGGGGCGCATCAAGCGCAAATAAGATTCGCCGCATCACGCCCATTTGTGAAAGGAGATGTTGGGCGGAGCGGCGAAAGGGTGACCCGCCGTGGTGCGCATCGACCGGCTTCCAGTCCAGCTTGCCAGCTTCCAGCAATCTAGGCGTGGCGGGTTCTATCTCGATCTGCATTAGACGCAGTAAGTCACCTCCGAAGCTACTATAGCAAAAAACGGCTGTCAACTATTTTTCTTCCATCCGCCGCACATGCTCAAAAGCGCCCCACAGCGCATCCAGTCCATACCTGACAAGCTCGTGATATTCCGCCGGTCCGGCCTGTCTCGGAAAGTCGTCAATCGTCACCGAGCGAACCACAACCCGGTATTTCTGCGGTAACGCCCGCATTACCCGCACAAACCGTGTTTCCGCGATATCCTCCGCGCTGTTGACCTCGCTTTCCGTCGTCATGGGGTCTTTCGGCCCTCCCGGCTCTAGTGCCCCGCCTTTGGCGTTAAATGCGTACCAGAGTGCCCGCAGCCTCATGCCCGCGTCGTAACGGTCGTGCGCGTCCTCTGCATGGCCCAGATGCCCGGCATTGCGCAACCAGTCCAGATAGCAATGCTCAGCGTCCCGGTTGCCGTATGAGGCGACGATACCGCCTTTGGTCACGGATCTCGCTTCGACGACGATCCTGCCGTGCTGTTTGCGCTCCAGCGTCGCGCCTTCCCCTGTTCCTTCGTGCATCTCTGTTCCTCCGTGTTTTGTTGACGGTATCATAATACCGTAGCTTTTTTGCCCGCTGATGCGTTTT
>RZZN01000267.1 GCA_009929855.1 Gammaproteobacteria bacterium | reverse complement strand
GCCAAAAATGCCGCGCAGATTGCCGCGTATGCGCCAATCATCTCGGCCGTGCTCCCGGCTCGAATCGTCCCCGACTTCGGATTGATCCGCGTAGCGAACATGCCGAGCGTCGTCGGGGCGTTTCTCGGTGGATTTGCGAAATCGCTGGTCGAGCCGAAATTCAAGCGCACGGCGACACTCCCGACGCAGGTCGGTATTGCGCTCGGCGGACTGTGCCGCAATCGGCAGGAGCCGAAATTCGAGCGCTACAGCACCCTGCCGATATCCCCGCGCACGTTGATGTTCGGATTGATTCGAGATCGACGCCCCTTGCCGCCGTGGGCACTGCCCGCGGTGATCTCCGCGCTGTCGGATGCCGATGGCAGCAGACTGATTGATTCGGACGGATACACACTGACCGAGCCCGCATAACCCCGCGATTCGGAAAACCGGGCGCAAAACGCCCGCGCGCGTCCGACAGGATGATGCCCATGTTCTCTGGGGCTTGCGCATCATGATCCTGACCATCACTCAAATCGGCCTGACAGTCGAGACCGACGCACTGACAAGCGGCGTCATGCCTCGCTTCACAAACCTGGTGATCGGCGACGGTGTGCCACACGCCAGCCCGTTTCTTGCCACGGCAATGGTCCATCCGGTCTACGAGGTCGAGGTCTTGGTTGTCGAGCGCATCTCGGCCGGCGCGGTCAAATTCCATGCGGTCATTCCGCAGGAAATTGCGTTGACGATCCGCGAAGTCGGGTTGTTGCTGGAGGACGGGACGCTTTACGCCTATACCGACTATGCGCAAGGCAGCGACGAGATTTTCTACAAGCCATCGAACTTTGCATTTAGTTTTTATGTCCTGCTTGCTCGCGAGCAATTGCCGGAACTGGTGTTTACGTATTCCCCGCTCGATACCGACGACATCGTCGAAACCATCATCAACAATGTCACGAACGAATTCAACTTCAATGAGTTGATTCAAAATTACATTGCTGGCGAGCTGGCGGTCTACAATCGCCGCTTGAGCGTGCTCGAAGACCCCCTCGAGGCCGAGATTCTGTACTCGCCCATCGACGGCTCGGTGACGGGGGTAGATGAGGTGTTGCCGCGATTGGATCGCGCCTACACCTACACCTACGATGCAAACGGGCGCATCGCCTCCGTCGATATCGATCTCGACGGGCCGCTGTTCTCCGATCCAGGCATTCAGTCAAGTTACACCGAAACTTTTAGTTACGATGGCGAGGGGCGCGTCGTCGGCATGCTCAGCACGCGCATTCCGGATCCGTCTATCTACGTGTTGACAGTGACGACGCTCGGTGCATCCGGGGTCGAAATCACCGCCGACCCCGACGATTACAGCGGCACGACGAATTATTTCAAGGGCCTGATTACCGAAGGGACCGTTATCACATTGACCGCGCCGGAAACCGCGGGAGGGGCTTCATTTGTAAGCTGGTCGGGCGCTGATGAAACTCTCAATACCGCCTGTACGGTCACAATGACCGGCAATAAAACAGTCATCGCCAATTATGCGTAACACCACGATATAGCCACACGGAATTCATCGCATGAGTACATCCCTAATTGCCCCGATCTACAGCCTGATCGATAAGCTGACGCGGGTTTTAACGGATATTCGCATCATCAACCTCGACAAAATCGACGTTGCGGTCTCCACTCGCGCGCCCGCAACAACCGCGGTCTCAAACATCGACTTGACGGTGTTGCGTGCGGCCAACCTCGACAAACTCGACGTTGC
>RZZN01000010.1 GCA_009929855.1 Gammaproteobacteria bacterium | reverse complement strand
TCAGGACGCCGAGCAGGCTCGCGATCTTCGGAGTCGAGAAATATTTTAACCCATTGTTCTGCATGAATAAAGCGGTTTCCGTTCAGGCACTAACTATGGTTTTGGAAGGAATGCAGACCTTTTCGGACATGATTGATAAGAAGATAACAGCAGCACAGAACAAGGGCCTCATCTACATTAACGCGATAACCGGAAAGGAGAAGATTGGTTAAAACAACCAAACTTGCGCCGACGCCAAACTTCGGTCTTCGCTATCGCTCAAGCTGTGGTTAGAGTAAAAAGGGACCGATTCCTTGTTCGATAGGGAAAAAGACCCACGCTCAATTATGAACATGAAGCTGGCTTAAGGAGTCGCTCAAGCCGACCCAGCGCGAACGGCGTTGTAGTGGATCTCAAGCGTCATGCAGTGGGCTAGCCGGATCACCTTGATCCTTCGGCTTCAAAGATACAGCGTGCGATAGATAGGCCAAGTTCTTGGGCATGAAAAAGCGAAAGCTTCTCCAAAAGCTACTCTCGGATACAAAAGACGTGCGGTTTTGCGAAGCCTTAGCTGTTGCTGAAGCCTTCGGGTTCCGATTGGATAGGATCAATGGGAGTTATCACATTTTCGTGCATCCAGATATCCTGGAGCTGCTGAATCTACAGGAGCTCAAAGGGAATGCGAAGCCATACCAAATCAATCAGATGCTAGAATTGGTCGAAATACACAATATTCAACTTCGAGACTCATGATGAAAGATTACCACATCAATATTTTCTATAGCGAGGAAGATCAGGGCTATATCGCTGACATTCCAGATCTTAAAGCCTGCTCAGCCTTTTCCGAAACACCGAACGAAGCCTTGACGGAAGTGCTCAAAGCCAAAGATGGCTGGCTGGCATCCGCGAAGCAAAACGGCAAGCCAATTCCTCCACCCTTATACCGGCCGGTGATCTATCGCGTTGCATGAGCGGTCAACGGTACTGATCCGTGGGTCTTGATCATGATCTCGTCCAGTCGTCGTCCCGGCAGGATGCCGAGACGCCGTGCCAGGATGTCAACCGTTGAGCCAATCCTGAGGCTTGCCATCCATGGCACTGGATTCCGGCATCCTGCCGGAATGACGGGATTGGCGGAGTGATGATCAAGGCCGGGCGGAGGAACGGACGCTACCAACCTCAACAGATCAAGGCAAAGGAGCCGATGGCCGAAACGAGTCCCGCGACCCTGACCGCGAGAGCGTGGGCGAGCAAATACACCCCCGAGTCCGGTGATCTGGTCGCCGATTTCTATGTCCCGGCGCTGCAATGCGCGGTCCGTTATGACCGCTCGACCGGTTTTTTCTCCGCCTATGCCTTGGCGCTGGCGGCCCGTGGGATCGAGGGGCTGGTGCGCAATCGGGGTCGGATGCGTCTCATCGTCGGCTGCACCCTGACTGATCAGGATCTCGCGGCCATTCAACAGGGGGAGGATCTGCGCGACACAGTCGCGGCGGCCCTGCTTGTGACACCGCTCGCGACCGAGGACGGCGCGGCCGTGGATGCGCTGGCGCTGCTCGCCTGGATGGTGGCCAACCATTACTTGGACGTGAAGGTGGCCGTGCCCTGTGACAGTAAGCGCACGCCCATCGCCGGACAGGGGATCTTTCACGAGAAGGCCGGCATCATCGAGGACGCCGAGGGCAACCGGCTTGCCTTCAGCGGCAGCATCAACGAGACCGCATTCGGCTGGAAGCAGAATTGGGAGAGCTTCCACGTCTACACCACCTGGACCAGCGATACCCCTCACGTGGAGGCCGAGGAGCAGAGCTTCCAGCGACTCTGGGCGGACCAGGCCAAGAGCGCCATCGTGATGGATGTGCCGACCGCGGTGCGTGCAGCGCTGTTGGAATTTCTGCCGAGGGATGACCTGCCCGGTCGACTGAGGCAGGCCCAGCAGGGGAGCAAGCAGCCAGCGGAGACGCCAAGCGAGCACCGCAAGCCCGAGTCACTCCCCAAGTCCGCTCTCGATCGGCGACGTCTGGTCTGGGGCTTCATCCGACATGCCCCGAGCTGGCCCAATGGCGGGGAGCGGATCGGCGAGGCCACCAGTACGGTGACACCCTGGCCGCACCAGGTGCGCGCCTTCCAGCGTCTTTACGACCAGTCGCCACCGCGCCTCTTGATCGCGGACGAGGTGGGTCTGGGCAAGACCATCCAGGCCGGCATGCTGCTGCGCCAAGCCTGGCTATCTGGTCGCGCCAAGCGCATCCTGGTCCTTGCCCCCAAGGCAGTGCTGACCCAGTGGCAGATCGAGCTGCGCGAGAAGCTCAACCTCAATTGGCCGATCTACGATGGTCAGCGTCTGAGCTGGTTGCAGTCGCCCGGCTTTCAGGGGGCGGTACACCGCGTCGTCGGTGCCAACGAGTGGCACCAGGAGCCCTGCGTGCTCGCCTCCAGCCAGCTCATGCGCCGCGGCGCCAGGGCGCAGGCGCTCGTGAGCGAGGCAGAGCCCTGGGATCTGCTGGTGCTGGACGAGGCGCATCATGCCCGCCGGGCCGGGGGTGGTCTGGGGACTGACCAGCGTCCGAATCAGCTCCTGCGTCTGATGCAGGCACTGCGTAGCCGTGTTCAGGGCCTGGTGCTGCTGACCGCTACGCCCATGCAGGTGAGTCCGGTGGAGATCTGGGACCTGCTCGCCCTCTTGGGTCTGCCGCCTGAGTGGCACACCCAGGCGTTCCTGGACTTCTTCGCGGATGTCGCCAGGCCCAGCCCGTCACATGGACAGATGGGGCGTATGGCCGAGCTGTTCCGAGCCACCGAGCGGGTGTATGGATCTCTGTCGGACGCTGAGGCCGCCCGCCTGCTGCCTGACATGAGCCGGCTCAAGGTCCGCAAGATCCTGCGGGCGCTGCGCGATCAGGCGTCGATCCCGCTGAAACAGCTCGAGACGGCCGAGCGTCAGGCCGCCGTCCGGCTGATGAAGGCCAACACGCCGCTGCGTCGTCTCATCTCACGTCATACCCGCGAGCTGCTGCGCCGCTATCAGAAGGCCGGCAAGCTCGCGACGCCGATCGCCGACCGGGATGTGGATGACCGTTTCGTGGAGATGACCGCTGCCGAGCGTCGTGTCTACGAGCAGGTCGAGGACTACATCGGGAGCACCTACAACAACATCGCCGCCGAGGAGCGCACCGCCGTCGGCTTCGTCATGACCATCTACCGGCGCCGGCTGGCCAGCAGCTTCTTCGCCTTGGAGCGGACCTTGGAGGGACGTCTTGCGGCGGTCGACGGTCAGGCAAGCCTGATGGGACCCCCCATCCAGCACCCCGAGGAGGACCTGCTCGACGACGAGCTGGCGGAGGAGGTCATGGACCCGGACGAGGCCGTCGACCTTGAGCGACAGTCACTCGCTGCCGAGGAGCTGTTGGACATCAAGGCCCTGCTGGCCGCCATCAAGCGGTTGCCGCCGGACAGCAAGGCGGACGTGCTGCTGGAAGAGCTGCGGGGTCTGCGCGAGCAGGGCTACCGCCAGGTCATGGTCTTCACCCAATACACGGATACCATGGACGCCCTGCGGATCCGCATCGCCGATGCCTTTGGTCCGGGCGTGATCTGCTTCTCTGGCCGCGGGGGCGAGATCCTGTCCAGCTCGGGAGCCTGGGAGACCATCTCACGCGATGCGACCAAGCAACGCTTTCGCGACGGACGGGCCGAGATCATGGTCTGCACCGACGCCGCCGCGGAGGGTCTGAACTTCCAGTTCTGCGGCGCGCTGATCAACTACGACATGCCCTGGAACCCCATGCGCGTGGAGCAGCGCATCGGGCGCATCGATCGACTCGGCCAGGAGCACCCGCGGATCCGGATCGTCAATTTGCACTATGCCGACACGGTGGAGGCGGACGTCTATCGAGCGCTGCGCACCCGGATCGACCTGTTCCAGACCTTCGTGGGCCGACTCCAGCCCATCCTCGCGCGTCTGCCGAGGGCGCTCACTGAGGTGACGCTCGGACGGCCCCAGGACCGTGACCGCGCCAGGGCCAATCTGGTGAGCGGTATCCAGTCCGATGTGGATGCCGCCGATCAGGGGGGATTCGACCTCGATGAGATGGCCGAGTCCGATCTGGATGAGCCGGCACGTCCGGCAGCCCTCTATTGCTTGGCCGATCTGGGACGGATCCTGCGAGATCCCTCACTGCTGCCGCCCGGCATCGAGGCGAAACCCTTGGGCAGCAAGGATGTCTCCTACCTGGCGCCAGGTCTGCCGGCGCCCGTGCGGGTGACGACCGACAGCGACTATTACGACCAGCACCCAGATAGCACCGAGCTCTGGTCGCCTGGGAGTCCGCTTTTCCCGATCCCCGATCTGGCCGCGTCAGCGGAGGAGCTTCATGGTGTGGATTGGTCTGCGCTCATGGACATGACGAGCGGTGCACAGGACGGACACTAGATCACACCTCTGCCGCAACCGCCAGGCATGCGGTCGGCATGAGGTTTCATGCCGGCACGGCATTTTTCCCAAATAAATCATAGGATTACCAGTTATTGAAGCGTTCGGGCTCCGCGGCAGCTGACGGTGTTGACCCGTGCAATTGGGCCAAGTCACAATTCTCGACGCAAGACGCGCCAAGGGTTCAGCGCGGGCCCCAGCTTCGACCAGACACGAGTATTCAACACATGAGCTGGCAGACACTGTCCAATGAGTCGCCGTACAAGACCGCGGTGGCCGTCAAGCACGAGCTGGAAGAGGGCCGTCTGGACGAGGCCGCCATCGGACTCCAGGAGCTGATCGACGCCTTGTCAAGATCCGAAAAGCGCGCCCTCAAGAGCCAACTGACTCGCCTGATGCTCCACATCATCAAATGGCGGACACAGCCCGAGCGTAGGTCGCTGAGCTGGGCTGCGAGCATCGCGGACGCGCGTGACGAGATTGCCGACATCCGTGAAGAGATACCGAGCCTGAACGAGCGCGTCATCGAGGACCTCTGGGACAAGGCATTCGTGATCGCCAAGCGCAACGCGGAGGCTGAGATGGGGCGCTTGTCCAGTGTCTCGACCCTGTCCTGGCAGGATCTGTTCGAGACCGACTATTCACTCGGGAGCGACTAGCCGGCTCGGGAGCGGATAGAGGATTGGCTGGAAACGCAATTGGACGATCGATTGCTCGACGTGCGCTTGTTGTGGCTGCGATGACCAACGCGAAGCGGCTGGAGTGTCTCTATGCGCAGCGCATGCACATTGAGCAACACTTTTCGTCTGGGGGCTGTTGACCAATCGCCGGGTGCAGACACTGGATGAGGCTGCCGAGCTGATCGATTGGTCCCGCGCGCGCTGGGACATCGAGCGGCTGTTCTTGACCCTCGAGGGGGGCTGCCGGGTCGAGGGCTTGCAGCTGGGGCACATCGAGCGCATCGAGCGCGCACTCATGCTGTTTCTGATTATTGCCTGGCGCATCATGCCGAGCGTGCAGTGGGGGGGATAGATGTATTTCTCCGGACGCTTACGCAGATCGACGACGGCCACGGCGAGGAGGATCTGCTGAACCTCACGGTCGAGATCAAGGGGTATCGCGGCGAGGACGCCAAGGAGAAGAAGACCACCATGGAGGTCTACTGGGTGCCTGGCGTGAACAACCTTGGCACGCACGGCCGCTGGGCCTTCGCCGAATGCGCCGATGTCTACCAGATCGAGGCCGACTTCAAGGCCAAGGTCGAGAGTGCGTTCAACAGCATGATTGAAAGCGTCGTCGGCGGGCTCGAAACACCGACATGATAGGGGAGGCAACACCGCGATGCGTACGACCGTGACCCTGGATGACCACTTGCTCGAGGAAGCCCAACGGCTGACCGGTCTGACCCAACGGAAGGATCTCATCCAAGAAGGCTTGAAGGCTTTGATTGCGCGTGAGAGTGCCCGTCGTCTCGCACGTTTGGGGGGAAGCGAGCCGCATTCCGGCGCCGAATCCGCCGATGTTTCCATCGCGGGTGAGGATCCCGCACGCGCAGCCCAATGGCAGCATCTGTTGAGCCTACGCGAGGACGCCATTGCGGATGGCATGCATCTGATGGATTGGGATGAGATCAACGCCGAGGTGCGTCGACGTCAAGGCGGCGCGGCCGATGAATAGTGTCGTACGACCAAGGCATAGCTCGTGACATCCGCTCTGCGGTGTCACGCATGACCCGTGGCGCTCTGCGCCAAGTGCCACGATGGCAGGATCTAAGATCAAGGCCCATTGAGGATAACCATCCAGAGGCTCAAGACCATGACGAAGAGCATCACCTTCAACATCAAGGAAGGGCTGATCGAAGCCGCGACACGACGCGCCGCGTCGGAGCACACGACACTCGATGATCTGTTGCGCCGTTGGGTCACGGATGACCCCGAGCGGGAGGAGGCGGTGCGAGCATTCGATGCCTTGACACAAGAGCTGAGTGGGAAGGTCCGCATTGGGCAAAAGCTGACGCGCGAGCAAATGAATCGTTGAGAATCCGTTCATCTAAGGAACCAAGATGGCCCGCACACCCAAGACCTCATCGCTGAACGTCGAGACGATCACTCACGACGAGGCCACCCGCAACAACATCCCGACGGCCGAATACCAGTCGGTGATGCGCAAGGATGAGCAAGACCCGGTGCGGGTGGCCTATGCGCGGGGACCCGCCGAGCAGCAGGCGCACAAGGACGACAAGATCACTTTCACCTTCAACGGCGTGGATGTCTTCCATCCCGGCGCCGGCGAGGTCCGCAGCGACGGCCCCGAGGGCATCGCCTGTTGGTTCATCGACACCGACTACAACGAAGAGAGCTTCTTCGTCCGCCACGCCTACTTCCTCGGCGCGGAAGATCCTTACAAGGCGCTCAAGACCACCCTCAAGGCGGAGATCGACGAAGACGCCTGGGCGAGCCTCAACAGCGACACCTCCCGGCCCTTCCTCAAACCCGCCTCCGGGCGCATCGCGGTGAAGGTGATCAACCACCTGGGGGACGAGGTGATGAAGGTGTTTCGGGTGTGATCGGGGTTGTCCTTTTTCGGCAAGATGGTGTCCGTCTGGCGGGCTGGAGGTGGGAAATGAAGCGCATCGAGATCAGTATCCTGAAATCGTCCGCTGCATTGCAGGTGTTCACTCAGACCTGGCAGGACGCACAGATGGAGTAAGCCGTCACGCCTCGACTCGTTTAACGCGGATGGCGGACTGTCCGCGCCCTACGACGAAATCCTGATCCATGCCGACATCCGCGATGCCGCGTGACGCGTCACCCGACAGGACGAAGCATGGGCTTCCGTATCGCCGACACCTTCACTGACAGTCTCGCCCGACTCGCGAACGAGGACACCCTGCTCGAACTGGCGGATCATCTGCCCGCCGAAGCGGCCGAAGCCTTGCTGCAACTGGCAACCGGCGGACAGCCGCCTTCGAGTCCGTTCGAGCCGGGCTGACCGAGAGCGGGCGAGCTCGGCCGCGACACCCAGGCCGACGATATGAGGGACGTTCTCGGTGCCTGGACGCCAGCCGTGCTCGTGTCCCGCACCAAGGATGATCGGGATCGTCATCGTTGGATTCCTACAAGGGGCCAGATTCATGATCCTTCCCCGCGTCCAGGCGTGCCTTGTGCTCGGTGACTGGGCGCATGGGTCGCTGGCGCAGCCGCGTCACCAGCCGCGGGAGGAAGGCGACCGTCGCCAGCAAGGCCAATGCGATCAGGCCCTTTTGGATCAGATCCTCGCTGCCGGCGATGGCCTCGCGCCCGGCGAAGCCGAGGTAGGTGTAAGCCAAGGCGCCGGGGAGCATGAAGATCAGGGTTGCGAGCAGGTAGGGGACGAAGGGGATGCGGGTGAGACCGAGTGCGTAGTTGAGCAGGTTGAAGGGAAAGAGCGGCACCAGCCGGGTGAAGGCGACGAAGCGCCAGCCCTCCGCCTCCACCCCCTGCATCAAACCGACCAGGGGGGCGGATCCCTTTTTCTGCAAGGCAAGCGGGATCCGCCCACTGTTCAGGCGGCGGGCGATGAGGAAGGCGAGCCCCGCGCCGAGTGTAGCCCCCAGCAGGTTGTAGAGGGTGCCCCACACCGGGCCGAACAGGGCCCCGCCCGCGAGCGTCATCACCATCCCGGGCAGAAAGAGGACCGTGGCAATGGCGTACACCCCGATGAAGAGGACCGGTCCGGCGGCGCCGGCGGCGCTCACCCAGGCGGTGAGTGCGTCGGCGTCGAGCAGGTCCCGATAGGTCAGGGCGAGACCCACCGCGACCACCAGTGCGATGGTCCCGAGGGTCCGCGCCAGGTTGCGGCTCATCGCGACTCACCCTTGGTGGGGGGCGTGGGGTCGGCCCACTGACGTCGGTTGATGGCGTAGTCGGTGATGGCCCCGCGGAAGGGCAGCATCAGCATGCCCGGCAGGTGAGCGACCTCACGCGGCTCGCGGTGGTCGCGGATGCCGATGGTCATGCCCAGGTGTCCGGCCCGTGGCTGGTCACGGTAGGTGCCGAAGAGACGGTCCCAGATCGAGAGGTTGAAGCCGAAGTTGGAGTTGGTCTCGTCGTCCTCCACCGAGTGGTGCACCCGGTGCATGTCCGGGGTCACCAGCACCCAGCGCAGGCGCCGGTCGAGCCATGCGGGCAGACGGACATTGCCGTGGTTGAACATGGCGGTGGCGTTCAGCACCACCTCGAAGATCACGACCGCCACGACCGAGGGACCGATCACCAGGATCGCGGCGAACTTGATCAGCATGGAGAGCAGGATCTCGAGCGGATGAAAGCGCGCCCCGGTGGTCAGGTCGTAGTCGAGATCCGCGTGGTGGACCCGGTGCAGGCGCCAGAGGGCGGGGATGGCGTGCACCATGACGTGCTGCAGCCAGACGACGAAATCGAGCGCCACCACGGCAAGCACCAGGGCTAGCAGGGCCGGGATCTGGTAGATGTTGAGCAGTCCCATCCCGCGCTCGGCGGCGAAGGCCGCCACGCCGACCGCCGCCGCCGGAAAGATCAGCCGCAATACCAGTGTGTTGAGCACCACCAGGCCGATGTTGCTGCCCCAGCGTACCGTCTTGGAGAGTGTCAGTGCTCGCCGCGGGGCGGCGAGCTCCCACAGGGCCATGATGGCGAAGATGCCGATGAAGGCGCTGAGACGGATGGCCGCCTCGTGGGTCTGAACGAAGCTTTCCATGATGGGGGTCTCCCGGCTTGAGTCGGATGGTCAGATAGTGGCAGATCAGTGTGCACTGTTCAGCCTGAGAGTTGAATGTTTTCATTTGATGGCCCGGGCGCTCGGGCCGCCGCTCGCGGACGGCCTACCGCAATGGCGACGGGCCGGATTGCCGGTTGACTCCGAATGAAATGCGCGAGGTCACGCAGGGTTCGGGCGAGAGTCAGTCGGAATCAGCATCGAGATCAGTATCAGCATCGACTTTTGCCCACCCTGATCCGCAAGCTAGTGGCCATTTCTCGAAGGGGCATTGCACCGCGGATTCATCTGTCTGGTGGCCCAGTCTCTTGACCCAGACCGAAGGCACGGGGCGCTCGCACGCATCCGCGCAGGTCTCGGTATCAACACCCATGCGCTCGATGTCGAGTTGCATTCGACAAGTCGAGCGCGCCTGCTAGACTCGATGTAAAGAGATGGAAAAAACACGGCCACCCGCCGCTCAGAGTGGCCAGGAGTGGGGTTTCTGTCGCCGCCTCTGGTGGGCGGTGCAAGCGCTGCGCTGGAAGGAGGGCAAGATGGCACTCTATGCATTCGATGGAACCTGGAACGATCAAAAGGATGGCGGTGAATATGGCAAGAACACGAACGTTGTTCGATTTCGTGATGCCTATTCAGGTCAGACGTATTTTTACTCTGGCGTTGGGACACGATACGGTATTATTGGTAAGCTCCTGGGTGGCGCGTTCGGAGTGGGTGGCAAGGACAGGATGACGCGGGCCATGGCCGATCTCGGCGATTGTTGGGCGAGTGGGGATCACCAGATCGATATCATCGGCTTCAGTCGTGGCGCGGCCTTGGCATTGAATTTCGCCAATCTGATCGCGAGTCAAGGTGTGCGCGACCGCTCGGGTAAAGTCATTAAAGCCGTGCCTAGGATTCGTTTCTTGGGCTTGTGGGACGTCGTGGCTGCCTTTGGCATTCCAATCGATATCGGTGTGCCATTTTCGCGCATCAATCTTGGGTATCGTTTGAAGCTGAGCCCAAGTGTGGTGCGTTGCTATCATGCGCTTGCGCTCGATGAGCGTCGTCAGAGCTATCGGCCAACCCGGGTGGATGCTGATGCCCGAGTGGATGCTCAAGCCCACGAAGTCTGGTTTCGTGGTGTCCATTCGGATGTCGGTGGCGGTAACGAGAACAGCGGACTCAATGACATCGCATTCTATTGGATGCTGTGCAAAGCCCAGGCCAATGGCTTGCCGATCCAGTCGGATAAGCTCGCCGCTGCCGCAGCGGGACGAGATCCGGAGGCCGAGATTCGGCCGGCCAGTACCGACCCGATCAAGAATCCGCACCGCCAGCTCCGCGCGGGCGATCGTCTGCACTACAGCGTGAAGCCACGACAGGGCGAACGCTACAATCACCCATCCGTCGAGACCCAGATCGAAGGCGAGACCGACGAGCGGAGTGCATGACTCCCCGGCACCGGACCTGATCCCGCGCGGGCCTCGATCCTGCGCGGTCGATCGATCCAGCAGGATCGATGCGGTGAGAAGACTCAGCGTGGGGAGGGGTATGTCGTGCGAGCATCTGGAAGAATTTAACAAAGAGTTCAAGATCGTCGAAGCGGCGGAGCTTGAACGCATCCAGCAGATTCGTCGAGCAAGGGTCGAGAAGGGTCTGTTATCCAGCGACGATGCCGATGATTCGGTCACGGCGGGCTTGGCACTCTCGGGCGGTGGCATTCGCTCGGCGGCCTTCGGGTTGGGCGTGCTGCATGCCTTGGAGCGATGCGATCTCTTGTACTCCATCGATTATCTCTCGACGGTGTCCGGAGGCGGCTATATCGGCTCGACATTGACCTATCTCGAGGCCAAGCGGATCGAGGCGTATCCGAATGATACGGTCAGGGGCTGCGCATCGGTCACCCAGGCCATCGACCGCAAGAACCATGGTCGCGGGGGTCTTTTAGGCTCTCGTTTCATCGGTGCCAAGCACGCGGATGGCACGCTCAATGGATTCCTGAATCATATCCGCGGTCATGGCAACTATCTGACGCAAGGCAATAATCTTGGCTTGTTCTCGTTCGTGGCCATGGTGCTGAGATCCATCCTGCTCGGTGTGCTGATCTGGATCCCGATTGCCACACTGGTCTTGATCCTGCTCTGGATGATCCCTCAGTCGCTCCATGGATCCTTGCCCGAGGCTCTGAGGCTTGCTGGCGGGCCTGGGCAGACGACATCCGAGACCCCTACCGTCGCACCAACGGCGGCGACCGAGACCCCTGCCGTCTCACCAGAGGCAGCGCCCGCGAAGCTTGAGGGCGGGGCTGAAACGAATGCCGCGGAGCCCGTGCTCAAGAAATTACTAAGCGATAAGAAGCCGACCTCGGACAGTGAATGGACTCTGGGTAGCGCATGGTTTTTGACGGATTGGCTCCTGGTGGCCATCCTGATCCTCATCATCATGGCCGTGCTTGCAGTCATCACCAGTCACAAGATCAATGCGCGTTGGGTCGATCGGAACTATGGGTTTCGGGTCTGGTTTCAACAGTTCCTCGGGATATTGTTGAAGGGGGCTCTCATCCTGATGGTGATCGGCTCGCTTCCATTCTCGGTCGAGACACTGCACCTTTGGGCCAACACGACAACGACCACCTCGATCATTGCCTTCATCACGAGTCTGCTTGGCGGGATCACCGCCTTTCAGGGGCTCTTCGCGTCTCGGGGTCGGATCAAGCTCATGGGTCCATTGGCGATCGTCGGGGCCGGGCTGATGCTGTATGGCGTGCTCATGCTGTCCTTGTTGCTCGCCAATGCGTTGTACCCGACGCACCTCGCGCACTGGTTGAGATGGGAGTGGGGCCTCTTCTTGGTGCTGCTCGTGGTGGCATTCACTTTGATCAGGTCGGCGGATCTGAATCTGATCGCATTGCATCGGCTCTATCGCGATCGTCTGATGGAGACCTTCATGCCGAACGACAATAAGTGCGAGATCGGTCTATGGCATCGAGCCACCGATGCCGAGAGGCTTGCACTCGCCGATGTCTGTGCCCCGAGCAGTACCGGTCCCTATCAACTACTGAACACCAATCTCATCCTGACACGCTCGGACACGACCAGTTATGCGGGACGCGGCGGAGACAGCTTCACACTCTCTCCGCTCTATTGCGGGAGCAATGCGACCGGTTGGCGACACACGCAGCATTGGATGCGCTTGGCCGGGCGTGACTCAGCGTCCGATCGACTGTCGTTGGCCACCGCGATGGCGATCTCGGGGGCGGCACTCAACCCGAATGCCGGCAGCGGTGGACGGGGACCCACGCGCCAGCGGTTCGTCTCCATCATCATGGGTCTTCTCAATCTCAGGTTGGGCTTTTGGGCGTTGAATCCGTCCCACGCTCATCAAGGCTCACGTCAGGGCGCGCCAGATCTCAGCACTCCTGAACCAACCTGGATGAGTATCCTGCCGGGCTTGCTCTGGGGACCGCCCAAGCGTGAACACGTCATGGATTCTGCAAGACCGTCCTCCGAGCTTTATACCTGGCGTGGCATCCATAGTGAGTTTGCTCGATTCATCGAGCTGTCCGATGGCGGTCATTTCGAGAACCTCGGGATCTACGAGTTGGTCCGTCGCCGGGTGAAGATCATCATCGCGGCCGATGCCGGCTGTGATCCGAAATTCAGCTTTGCCGACCTGGGCAACGCGATCGAGCGGTGTCGTGTCGATTTTGGTGTGGACATCGAATTCATCGACCAGGACTGGGATCTGCGTCATTTGCTTCCATTGCCATCGGACGAGCCACTGAGCCAGGTCTTTCCGCTCGCCACGCGTGGCGTGGCCTTGGCGCGCATCCTCTATCCACCGCGCTCATCCAACACCAATGGCGAAGGACAACAGGAGCTTCCTCCACACCCATCCAAACCCAATGATGAGCCCGAGCATGGCTATCTGGTCTATCTCAAGACGACATTGACCCATCGGCTGCCAGCCGATCTCTATGCCTACAAGCGGGCGCATCCGCGTTTTCCCGATCAGACGACCGGTGACCAGTGGTTCGACGAGGCGCAGTTCGAGGCCTATCGAGAGCTTGGCTATGGTCTGCTGAAGCAGTTGTTGAGCGAGCTCGTGCCGTCGGGAGAGAGCACGCAGAAGATCCCGATCCAATATGCCGGACTCTGTGACTGGCTGAAACGTCACACCTGCGCGCAAGGCGCGCCGCACTGATCGAGCGAAGGTCCGCGCGGTCAGTCGGTGCCGCCGCGCGGGCGATAGGTATCCGGGATCAGGATGGTCGGCCCGCGTTGGCTCGGATCCTTGTCCGGGAAGTCCAGTGTGTAATGCAGTCCACGGCTCTCGCGCCGGCGCAACGCGCACTGGATGATGAGGTCGGCGACTTCGAGCAGGTTGCGCAGCTCGATCAGGTCATTGCTGACCCGGAAATGGCTGTAGTACTCGATGATCTCTTGTTGCAGCAGGTCGGCACGACGCTTGGCGCGGCGTAGGCGCTTGTTGGTGCGCACGATCCCGACATAGTCCCACATGAAGCGACGCAGCTCGTCCCAGTTGTGGGTCACCACGACCTCCTCGTCCGGCTCGGTGACCCGGCTCTCGTCCCAAGGCGGGACCGCGGGCGGATGCGCGACCTCGGCGAGCTGTTGCTCGATGTCCTTGGCCGTCAGCTCGGAGTAGACCAGACATTCCAGGAGCGAGTTGCTGGCCATGCGGTTGGCGCCGTGAAGTCCGGTGTAGGCGGTCTCACCGCTGGCGTAGAGCCCTGGCAGATCGGTGCGGGCACGGGTGTCGACGAGCACGCCGCCACAGGTGTAATGGGCCGCCGGGACGACTGGGATGGGGTCCTTGGTGATATCGATTCCAAGCTCCAGACAGCGGGCGTGGATGGTCGGAAAATGCGCGATCACGAAATCGGCCGGGCGGTGCGAGATATCGAGATAGACATGCTCGGTGCCGAGTCTTTTCATTTCGTGGTCGATGGCGCGTGCCACGATGTCGCGAGGCGCGAGCTCGGCACGCGCGTCGAAGCGCGGCATGAACCGCTCACCGTCCGGCAGCAGGAGTCGCGCCCCTTCGCCACGCAGTGCCTCGGTGATCAGGAATGAGCGTGCCTGCGGGTGATAGAGACAGGTGGGGTGAAACTGCATGAACTCCATGTTGGCGACGCGGCAGCCGGCGCGCCAGGCCATGGCGATGCCATCGCCGGTGGAGACATCGGGATTGCTGGTGTAGAGATAGACCTTGTTGGCCCCACCGGTGGCCAGCACCACGAAACGGGCCAGAAACACATCGACCCGACCGGTGCCAAGATCCAGCACATAGGCGCCGAGACAGCGATGGCCAGGATGGCCGTGGAGATGGCGCGTGGTGATGAGATCGACCGCGATATGCTGCTCGAACAGTTGCACGTTCGGCTGGGCGCGCACCTGTGATTCCAGCGTGGTGGCGACGGCGCGTCCAGTGGCGTCCGCGGCATGCACCACGCGCCGATGGGTGTGTCCGCCCTCGCGGGTCAGATGATAGCCGCCCGCGGAGCCATGGCCCTCGTCGCGGGTGAACTCCACCCCTTTGTCGAGCAGCCAGCGGATGTTGTCGGGGCCGCGCTCCACGACCAAGCGGACGACCTCGGGATCGCAGAGCCCCGCCCCCGCCTTTAGGGTATCCTGGACATGCGACTCGATCGAATCGGTGGCGTCGAGCACGGCGGAGATTCCGCCCTGAGCATAGACGGTGCTGCCCTCGCTGAGCTCGCGCTTGGAGATCACGGCGACCGAGAGCCCCTCATTGAGTCGCAACGCGAGACTGAGACCCGCGGCGCCGCTCCCGAGGATCAAGACATCGTGACGGTGAGAGTTGACTGGCATGATGGCGGGCCTGCGCGCATGAGTGTGAGAAAGAGCACGGCATCTGGACTGACCGATTGGTTGACTGGGGTGGGCAGTCGGGCCGATTGATCGTAAACTCACCGATTTTGATTCCTGGATCAAGCCTTCTTCACTTTATTTCGACCCAACGGACCACATGTGCGCGGGCTGATGAACTTCCGAATCGGGGAGCTGTCGATGGCGATGGTCACGCTGAGATCCAGCGTCGAGGCGCATGTCCATGTCTGAGCGTGCCACCGATCAAACGCTCGTTGCACGCGCTCAGAGTGGCGACAAGCGTGCGTTCGACCTGTTGGTGCTCAAGTATCAGCAAAAGGTCGCGAACCTGATCTCACGCTACATCCGGGATCCCGCCGAGGTGTTGGACGTGAGTCAAGAGGCCTTCCTGAAGGCCTATCGCGCGCTGCCGGCATTTCGCGGCGAGAGCGCCTTCTATACCTGGCTCTATCGGATCGCCGTGAACACGGTCAAGAACCATCTGGTCGCGCAAGGACGGCGCCCGCCCGGCGATGATGTCGAGGCCGAGGTGGCCGAGCAGATGGACATGGGAGCGCGGCTGCGCGAGACGGGGACGCCCGAGCGGCATCTGTTGAGCGATGAGATCGCGCGGACGGTGCAAGGCGCGCTCGATGAGCTGCCCGACGACCTGCGCACGGCCATCGTCCTGCGCGAGCTCGAGGGGATGAGCTACGAGGAGATCGCGACCGCGATGGAATGCCCGATCGGAACGGTTCGCTCGCGCATCTTCCGCGCGCGCGAGGCGATCGATAAACGATTGCGTCCCTTGCTCGAACCTTGAGGGGCTTCCAACGTCAAACAGGCAGTGAGCGCGACGCGTTCCGCCAACATCACTCAATTCTGGCGCAAGACCATGATCATGCAGGCGCATAGCAATGATCGATGAGCAACGACAACGCATTTCCGAGCTTCAGGACGGGGAGCTTGACAGGACCAGTGCCGCGCATCTCGTCGATGATTTGACGATCGATCCGCAACTGCGCGGAGTCTGGGAGCGTTATCACCTGATCGGGCTCGCGATCCGCAACGAGCCACTCGCCATCGAGCGGCGGTCGATCGCGGATGGCGTGCGTGAGCGCTTGGCGACCGAGCCCACCGTGTTGGCACCCGGTCGGGTCGAGCCGCGACACCCGAGGCATCCGTTCAAGCACAGACCCAGGCCAAGGGCGAAGTCCGCCTATGCGGGCATCGCCTTGGCGGCGGCCGCGGCATTCGTGGCGGTCTTCGTGGTCCTCCCGGTCTGGATCGATGGCGGCACTTCGGGGAGCAGTGGTGCCGGGAGCGCCCCCCCCTTCACCGCGCGCATGGTCGCCAGCGAGGCGCCGACGAAGCGCTGGCACCTCGACCGCCCCGAGCTTGCCAATAAGCTCGATCTCTTCCTGGTGACCCACCAAGACACCGCCCCTGCCGCCGGGGCCAAGGGGATGCTGCCCTATGCAACATTCGTCGGTTATGAAGCAGGGCATTAATCGCGTGTACAATGTGGGGCGAATCGGTGGGCTGTTGGGCCTCCTGCTGATCGTGCCCTTGGTCCATGGCGAGGTGGTGGGCGAGGTGGTGGGCGAGGCATCGGCCACCGAGCGCGCGAGCGACCTGTTGGATCGGATGGCAGAGGCCTTGCGCTCGCTCAGCTATGAGGGCACCCTCGTCTATTCACACGACAACCGCCTCGAATCACTGCATCTGGTGCACCGCATCGAGCAGGGGCAGGTGCTCGAGCGAGTCATGTCGCTCAGTGGCCCGCTGCGGGCCGTGACGCGCGAGCATGACCGTGTCATGTGCGTGCTGCCCGAGGGTGAGCCGATCATGATCAAGCGCCAGAGCGCGGCTGGTAGTCTGCTGAGCACGCGCAGCATCGACCCGACCCTGATCCTCGCCTACTACCAGGTGGATCTCCCAGGAGTGGCGCGCGTGGCCGGTCGTGACACCGAGGTGGTGGACATCGTACCGCGTGATGAGCTGCGCTACGGGTATCGGTTCTACATCGATCGCGACACCGCCCTGCCGTTGAAGTCCGACCTGATCGATCGTGATGGCCGAGCACTCGAGCAATTGATGTTCACCTCGATCACCGTCGAGGAGGCCGACACCGAGATCGAAGCGCTGCCGAGTCATCCTGGATTGAGGAGCGCGGCGCCGACCCAGGAGCTGGGACGCTGGCGTTTCGACGGCCGTCCGGCGGGGTTTCAATTGGTCAAGCAGGGGGTGATGGATCATCCGAAGGGCGCCGAGGTCGAGCATTTCCTGTTCACCGATCGGCTCTCGGCCTATTCGATCTATGTCGAGGTCGACACCCACGATGGTTTGTCGGGCCTGACGCGGATCGGCGCGGTCAACGCCGCGGGTCGGCAGATCGATGGCTATCAGGTGACCGCGGTTGGCGAGGTTCCGGCGGCGACGGTCGAGGCCGCCGTCGCCGGGGTGCGGCTGATCTCGGATGCGGCTCCATGATCGAGGCGTCGGGACGGGTGACGGCGATCGATGGGCGCTTTGCCGAGGTGCAGACCGAGCGCCGCTCGCCATGCGGTGGGTGTGCCGCGCGGGGTGGCTGCGGGACCTCGCTCCTGGAGCGGGTCTTCTCCCGTGTCCCACCTCGGGTGCGCGCGGTCAATCGGATCGGGGCGCGGATCGGTGACCCTGTCGTGATCGGGGTCTCGGAGCGCGGTCTGCTGACGGCGGCGCTGGCGGTCTATCTGGTGCCGATCCTCGCGCTCATCCTGGGCGCGCTCGGTGGCGATCTGCTCGCCGCTCGTTTCGCGGGCGCGGGTGGCGATCTCGCCGGTCTTCTGGGTGGTCTCATCGGCTTCGCGCTGGCTCTCTCATGGCTGCGTCGCTTCAGTGACCGCGCCGCGTCGCGCCGCGAGCAGGGCGTGCAGGTGATCAAACGGATCGACGATGCCGCTTGCATGGATTCGATCGAAACCCACGCACGGTCGGTTGGCATGCCCGGGGAGACCGCGCAGGCACCTCACCATCGGGCTTAAACTGTCGAGTCTTCAACACGGATCGCCAGGCTGCGCGCCGCGGCGAGACGCCACCGGAGCCCTCATGCGTCGCACTTCATTCCTCTCGCTGGTCTTGGCCGCCGTGCTCTGCGGTACACTCTGGATGACACCGGCCGGGAGCCGTGAGCTGCCGAGCTTCGTCGATCTGGTCGCGCAAAACGGTCCGTCGGTGGTCAACATCAGCAGCAAGCAGGCGCCCGAGATGGGGCCGGGGCCGGACCTCATGGTTCCGGAGCTCCCGCAGGATAGCCCGCTCCAAGACTTCTTTCGGCACTTCTTCGGCGAGGAGGGCGAGCTGCCCGACGACACTCTCCAGTCGCGCTCGCTGGGCTCCGGCTTCATCCTCTCCGCCGACGGTGATGTGTTGACCAATGCGCACGTGGTCGAGGGCGCCGAGGAGATCGTCGTGCGCACGAGCGATGGACGCGAGCTGTTGGCGACCGTGGTGGGTAAGGATCAGCGCAGTGATATCGCCTTGCTCAAGGTCGCGGCCGAGGGTCTGCCGGCGGTGCGCATCGGCTCATCGACCGAGCTCAAGGTGGGTGAGTGGGTCTTGGCGATCGGCTCGCCGTTCGGCTTCGAATCCTCGGCGACCGCCGGGATCGTGAGCGCCATGGGACGCAGCTTGCCGAGCGAGAGCTATGTCTCCTTCATCCAGACCGACGTGGCCATCAATCCAGGCAACTCGGGTGGCCCACTGTTCAATCTCGCGGGTGAAGTGATCGGGGTCAACAGTCAGATCTATAGCCGCACGGGTGGCTTCATGGGACTGTCGTTCGCGATCCCGATCGATGTGGCGATGGATGTCGTCAATCAGCTTCGCTCCAAGGGACGTGTCAGCCGTGGGTGGTTGGGTGTGCTCATTCAAGACGTGACCCGCGAGCTTGCCGAGGGCTTCGGCATGCCGCAAGCGGTTGGCGCCTTGGTCGCCCAGACCCTGCCGGGAAGCCCAGCCGAAGCCGCGCATTTGCAGGCTGGGGATATCATCGTGAGCTTCAACGGTCGCGAAATCCTCAGCTCGTCCGCCCTGCCGCCCATGGTGGGTACTGCGCCGGTCGGGGAGCGCGCGACGCTGCAGATCATTCGAGGCGGTCAAACGCTCACGATCGTGGTCGAGATCGGCGAGCTTCCCGAGGAGGATGCGCTCGCTGGGTCGGAGTCCGAGCCACCCTTGGCAACGCCGGCGAACCGCTTCGCTCTGGCGGTGCGCGAGCTGACACCGCAGCAGCGCGAGCAACTGGGCCTGACGGCCAGCGAGGGCGTGCTGGTCGAGCGCGTCCACCCAGGTCCGGCGGAGCGCTCCGGACTGCGCGCGGGCGACATCATCCTGATGGTCGATCATCAGCCGGTAGCGGATGTCGCGCAATTCGATCGCATCATCGAGGCCATCCCATCCGGCCGCTCGGTGGCGGTCCTCGTCCAGCGCGATGCGGGGCGGATGTTTCATGCGATCCGTGTCCCCTAGCCCATCCTTAACACCATCACCCCCGATTTCGGGCTGGCGCGCTCGCCGATGTTGATGAAGGCGGCTTGCGGGTTCATGGACTGGATTCGCTGTGGCGGAAGACGTGTCGCGACCCACGGGTCGCGGCTGATCGAACCCGACATGGGGTGGTGAGCCTGCGGGTGAACCTGTACCCTGATCCTGTCTTCGTCAACCGTATCAATGGAGGCTTTGTCATCATGTGTCGAAACATGGGAATGTGGCTCATCGGCTCTGCACTGCTGGCGACGGCCGCGACGCTGAGTGCGTCCGAGCCGGCCACGGATGCCGCACTCGGCGAGCAGTTGGTTCGGGGATTCTTCGCCAATCCGGCCGGTGCGTCGTTGGCGGCGGGGTTTCAATCGGTTCATCAGGACGGCGCGCGGGATCGCGACGCGGAACGGGCGTTGCTAAAACAGTTGCAGCTCGGCGACTACGCGCTTGCGGATTTCAAGGTGACCCGTGAGGCGGATCTTTTGATCGTCACCTATTCGGTCGCCGCTCAGGAGATGATCGATGGCCAGCCGGTCAGCACGGAGCCCTCTTATCGTCTGAGCGTCTTCATCCCCGAAGGCGAGGACTGGCAGCTTCTGGCGCATGCGAACCTGGTCGCAATCCAGCCGCGGCGCTGAATCGCGAACCGACAACGATCCTTGAATCGGGGACAGGCTCCTGGCAACGTCACCTTGGCCAGACATGCTCGAGAAGACGTCAAGATCTGACCTGGCCCCCGAATGCCTGTTCAGTCCAATCGGTTCCGGACAGTACGATCAGGCGGGCTGCCCGCCGCTCATGTGCCAGCCAGGATTCCGATGAAACAGAGTGCCGTCGTTTTGAGCCTACCCGCCGAGACTGCTTATCTCGGAGTTGCCGAGCAATGCACGCGTGCCGTGGCCACCCTGTTCGGGTTCGATGAGCCATCGATCGGGAAGATCGAGCTGGCTGTCGAGGAGGCCGTTTCGAACGTCATCGAGCATGCCTACCGGGCGGAGGCCGGCAAGACCTTCGATTTGATCTTCGAGCGCGTCCCTTTGGGTCTGCAGGTTCGTATCAAGGAGAAGGGCATTCCCTTCGATCCGCGCCTCGTGGCGAGCTACGATCCGGCCCAGATCGGGTCTGAGGAGACCCCGACGGGTCTCGGCCTGTATCTGATGAACAGTGTGATGGACGAGGTCTCGTTCCACAATCTCGGGCTGGAAGGCAAGGAAACGCATCTCGTCAAATACCGCTCGACCCCCGGTGTCGAGACTGCCGAGGATCTCTTGCCAGGCGCGGATGAGTCCGCGCGCGAGCCCGAGGTCATCACCGAGCGGATCGACTACGAGGTTCGGCTGTTGCAGCCCTCCGAGGCGATCGAGGTGTCACGCTGCGCCTACAAATCCCACGGCTATACCTTTTTCGATGAGCACATCTATTTTCCGGATCGCTTGATCGAGCTGAATCGATCGGGGCAGATGATTTCGGCTGTTGCCGTGACGAAAGACGGAACTTTCATGGGTCACGCCGCCTTGGTCTATCCCAAGCTTGGGGCTGAAATCGCCGAGCTCACCTTCGTCTTCGTCAACCTCGAGTATCGCGGCCAGGGTTGCATGAACCGGCTGTGCGATTATCTGTTCAATCAGGTCGAGCATCATCTGCATGGGATCTATGCCTACGCGGTGACCAATCATGTGTTCACGCAAAAGGTGATGCTCAAGTACGGATTCGGCGACTGCTGTATCGAGCTGGCCACGAGTCCCGCGACTTGGGAGTTCAAGGGCATGGAAAAAAGCACCCAACGTCTCAGTGTCGTCACGAGCTTCAAATACCTGGTGGCGCCCGAACGCCTGACCATCTACGCGCCGCCGCAGCACCGGGAGATGATCGAGGCCATTTATCGGAATCTCGGGGTCACCCATGACTATGTCGCTCCAGCGCAACCGGCGCTGCTGCCTGCCGAGGCCTCGCAGATCGATATCGAGCTCGACACCACCGAGAATTTTGCCGAGATCCATCTGATTCGCGCCGGCGAGCACGCCGTGCATGAGGTGCATGCCGCCCTGCGATCGCTGTGTGTCAAACAGGTCGCGGCGATCTATCTCTTTCTGGATATGACCGATCCAGCCACCCATCACCTGACGGGTGAGATGGAACAGCTCGGTTTTTTCTTCGCCGGTATCCTGCCACACTGCGCGGTGAATGAAGGCTTGGTTCTACAGTATCTGAACAACCAGCCGCTCGATTATTCGAAGATTCAGACCTATTCGGATCTGGCAAAGCGCCTGCTCGAGAAGGTCCGCCATCATGACCCGAATCGAGACTTCGACCAAGCGTCGCTCTGAGTGGAACGGTCTTCGCCCATCTTTAACACCATCACCCCGATTTCGGGCTGGCGCGTGGCATAGACCATTGTTTCATGTGTACACATTGGCCTGGATCCAAAAGCGAGTGCCATCCTCTGTTGGTCGACCCCTAGACATCCGCTGGCCTGTGGTCGAGCGTCCGAGCATGTCCATCCGTCGCACCCAGACCCGTAACCGCGCCACCGGCGAGGCCGACCACACCCACCGCCAGGTGCGATCCACGCGGGTCGGTGGCACAGTCCGACAGGTCACCTGGCTGAACCTCGGGCGCCATTTCGCGGTGGCGCCAGCCCGACTGGCCGACGCTGTGCGTGCGCCTGGAGGAGTTGCTGAGTGGGCAGGTCGGGCGGTGACCAACACCTTGTTTGATGGCTCCTGTCCAGTCCAGCTGCCCAACCGTCCGGTCGGCCGCCCAGCCCTGCTCATGCGGCCAGTGGCTGGCTCTGTTATGATGCGCGGCTATTTCCGGCCGCAAGGTCACGTTCTCCCAATCACTTACGGGCGATCCTCATCCCGATGACAGACCTGAGTCATATCCGCAATTTCTCGATCATCGCCCATATCGATCATGGCAAATCGACCATCGCCGACCGCTTCATCCAGCTCAGTGGCGCCTTGAGCGATCGCGAGATGTCGAGCCAGGTCCTGGATTCGATGGATCTGGAGCGTGAGCGCGGCATCACCATCAAGGCGCAAAGCGTCACGCTCGACTATGTCGCACACGATGGCCAGACCTACCAGCTCAATTTCATCGATACGCCAGGGCATGTCGATTTTTCCTACGAGGTCTCGCGCTCGCTAGCGGCCTGCGAGGGCGCCTTGCTGGTGGTGGATGCCGCGCAGGGCGTCGAGGCGCAAAGCGTGGCCAACTGCTATACCGCGATCGAGCAGGGATTGGAGGTCTTGCCGGTCCTCAACAAGATCGATCTCCCCTCGGCTGATCCGCAGCGGGTGATCAAGGAGATCGAAGAGATCATCGGGCTGGATGCCGAGCATGCGTTGCTGGTCAGCGCCAAGACGGGGGAGGGGATCCCGGACCTCCTGGAGGCCTTGGTCGCGCGCATCCCACCACCCCAGGGCGACCCGAATGCGCCACTGCAAGCCTTGATCATCGACTCCTGGTTCGACCCCTATGTCGGCGTGGTCTCTTTGGTGCGGGTGGTGAATGGCGAGATTCGGCGTCGCGACAAGGTCTTGATCATGTCGACGGGGCGCACCCAACAGGTCGATGCGGTCGGTGTCTTCACCCCCAAGAAGACCGAGCGCGATCGTCTCGGTGCTGGCGAGGTGGGTTTCATGATCGCTGGGATCAAGGAGATCGACGGCGCGCCGGTCGGCGACACCATCACCCGTCCCGATGCCCCAGCCGAGAAGCTCCCAGGGTTCAAGGAGGTGCGTCCTCGGGTCTTCGCCGGTCTCTATACCGTGATCTCGGACGATTACGAGGATCTGCGCGAGGCACTGAGCAAGCTGCGTCTGAACGATGCCGCGCTCCATTACGAGCCGGAGGTCTCGCAAGCGCTCGGCTTCGGATTCCGCTGCGGCTTCCTCGGCATGCTCCACATGGAGATCATCCAGGAGCGACTCGAGCGCGAGTACGACCTGGATCTGATCACGACCGCGCCGACCGTGGTCTACGAGGTGCTGCGCAATGATGGTGAGGTCGTCAAGATCGACAATCCGGCCAATCTGCCCGAGCCGGGCCAGATGCGCGAGATCCGCGAGCCGATCATCGAGGCCCATGTCCTGGTCCCCCAGGATTATCTGGGCGCCGTGATCAATCTCTGCATCGAGAAGCGCGGGGTGCAGAAGCAGATTCAGTATCTGGGCGGGCAAGTCCAGGTGAGCTACGAGATGCCGCTGAGCGAGGTGGTGCTCGACTTCTTCGATCGACTCAAATCGGTGAGTCGCGGCTATGCCTCATTCGAGTATGAATTCAAGCGTTTTCAGATGGCCGATCTGGTCAAGCTCGACGTCTTGATCAATGGTGACAAGGTCGACTCGCTGTCATCGATCGTGCATCGGGCCTCCGCGCAGACGCGTGGACACGAGATCACGGTGCGCATGAAGGATCTGATCCCGCGCCAGATGTTCGAGGTGGCGATTCAGGCCGCGATCGGCAGCAAGATCGTCGCGCGCACCACGGTCAAGGCGTTGCGCAAGAATGTCACCGCCAAGTGCTACGGTGGCGACGTGACGCGCAAGCGCAAGCTGCTGGAGAAGCAGAAGGCCGGCAAGAAACGGATGAAACAGGTCGGGCGTGTCGAGATCCCGCAGGAGGCATTCCTTGCCGTGTTGCAGGTCGGCAAGGATAATTGACGGCCCGCGCGATGGTCTCCGCCGGTGCCGACCGTTCCCGTGCGGCGGCTCATCCGCTGGCACCGTCGCACCCCCGCGCCGCGGCCGGATCCAGCACGATCCCCGCGGATGCCGTGCGCGCCCGCCCCTGATGTTGGTTGCGACATCATGTGATCATGGGTTGGACGCCGATCACGCCTGGCGCCCGACAAACCACGCCCGATTCCTGAGCCCGCTCGGGAAAAGGACGCCGGAAAGAGACGACGAAATCAATCATGAACTTTGATTTTCCTGCCTTTTTGGTGATAGCGACCGCGGTGACTGGTGGCATCTGGCTGCTCGATGCGATGCTCTTCGCACCGCGGCGGCGCCGGCTTGCCGAGTCGCATGCGGCTGCCGACGCCGAGGCGCCCCCGACGGCGCCGAAGGAGCCGCTGCTGGTCGAGTATGCCCGCTCATTCTTCCCGGTCATCCTCGCCGTGCTGGTGCTGCGCTCCTTCATCGTCGAGCCGTTTCGCATCCCATCCAACTCGATGATGCCGACACTGCTGACGGGTGATTTCATCCTGGTCAACAAATTCGCCTATGGTTTGCGGTGGCCGGTGCTCAAAACACGTTTCCTCGAGATCGGGGATCCGCAGGTCGGGGATGTGGTGGTGTTCAAGTTCCCCCAGGATCCAACGGTCGATTACATCAAGCGGGTGGTCGGCGTACCGGGTGACGAGATCGCCTATGTCAACAAGATCCTCTACCGCAACGGCGAGCCGGTCCCGCAGATGCCGATCGGCCGCTTCACGGGTGTGGGATCGGGCAGCGAGATGACTGGTGCGCAAGAGTCGCTCGAGCAGTTGCGCGAGGTCGAGCACCGCATCCTGACGCGGCGCAACGCACCCGATCTGCCCCCCGGCTGCCGCCTGTTGGCCTATGGGCCGATCAAGATCCCCGATGGCCAGTATTTCGTGATGGGCGACAACCGTGACAACAGCAACGACAGCCGCTGCTGGGGGTTCGTTCCGGAGGAGAATCTGGTCGGCGAGGCCTTCGCCATCTGGATGCACTGGGATGGCCGACGCGATGGTCTGCCGATTGCCTGGGGACGACTTGGCAACGCAATCCATTGAGGAGCGAGCATGAGCACACAGCGACGTCGACAGCAGGCCGGCCTGGGACTCTTGGCGATCCTGCCGATCATCCTGCTGGTCCTCTTGTTCCTGGTCGTGGCGTTCAAGCTGATCCCCGTCTACGTCCAGGATGCGAGCATCGGCTCCATCCTGGAGCGCGTGGCCAGCCAGGCGGACGCCGCGGATGGTGGAGCACGCGAGCTGCTCGCGCGGATCGGCCGCGAGCTGGAGATCAATGGGATTCAACAGGTCTCCACCGCGGACATGCAGATCAAGCCAGGTGAGGGCGGTGGCTATGCGGTCAGTCTCGACTATGAGTATCGCAAGCATCTCTTTTCAAATCTGGATGCGGTCATGCGCTTCTCGCACCATGTCGCCGTGACCCGCCGGTGAGCGCCACCATGGACCGTCTGGAGCGCGCTGTCGGCCATGTCTTCGCACGCCCCGAGCTGCTCGATCAGGCGCTCACCCATCGCAGTGCCGGCGCGGTCAACAACGAGCGTCTGGAGTTTCTCGGTGACGCACTGATCGGTCTATTGATCGCCGAGGCCCTGTGGGAGCGGTTTCCACAGGCCGACGAAGGCACGCTCAGTCGGTTGCGTGCCTCCTTGGTCAAGCGTGAATCACTCGCGGCCCTGGCCCGTGGCTTGAATCTCGGTGATGCCCTGCGACTCGGGACCGGGGAGGTCCGCACCGGGGGATATGCGCGTGACTCGATCCTTGCCGATGCGATGGAGGCGCTCCTGGGCGCGGTCTATCTGGACGCCGGTTTCGAGACGACGCGCGGGCTGGTGCGCCGTCTGTTCGCGGCCGGGATCGGGCAGACCAGCCTGGAGCGCTCTGGCAAGGATCCCAAGACGCGCCTGCAAGAATGGCTACAAGCCCGACATCGCCCCCTTCCCGAATATCAGGTGGTCGCCACTGGAGGCGATCAGCATGCGCAGACCTTCATCGTGACCTGCACACTGAACGATGTCGATCTGATCACCCAGGCCGATGGGACGACGCGACGGCGCGCCGAGCAGGGCGCTGCGCAGGCCATGCTCGAGCAACTCGATGATGTCTGACACCCCTCTCCCCCGCTGCGGGACAGTGGCCATCATTGGCCGTCCCAATGTCGGTAAATCCACCCTGCTCAACCGCTTGATCGGGCAGAAGCTGGCCATCACCTCACACAAGGCGCAGACGACTCGTCATGCGATCCTCGGGATCAAGACGCGTGCCGAGGGTCAGATCCTCTTCGTCGATACCCCAGGGATTCACCAGCGCGGCGACAATGCGCTCAATCGTTATCTGAACCGAGCCGCGCGCACCGCGCTCGTCGAGACCGATCTGGTGCTGTTCGTCGTGGAGGCACTGCGCTGGAGCGACGAGGATGCCGCGGCGCTCGCCGCGCTCGTCGCCGCTGGCGTCCCGGCGATCGCGGCGATCAACAAGGTCGACCAGGTGTCGGACAAGGCGCAGCTGCTGCCCTATCTGCGCCAACTCGGTGAGCGTCACGATTTTCTCGCGCTGGTCCCGATATCGGCCAGTCGTGGCGATCAGCTCGATGAGCTGGAGCGCGCCTTGCTGCGCGCGCTGCCGGAGGCTGAACCGCTGTTTCCCGAGGATCAGATCACCGATCGTTCCGAGCGTTTCTTCGCCGCCGAGCTGATGCGCGAGCAGCTGGTGCAACGCTATGGCGAGGAGCTGCCCTATCGCACGACCGTCGAGATCGAGCGGTTCGAGGATCTCGGCGGGCGCTACCGCGTCTATGCGCTGATCTGGGTCGAGCGTCCGAACCAGAAGGCGATCATCATCGGCCGGCGCGGCGAGGCCTTGAAGGCCGCGGCCACCCAAGCCCGCATGGAGATGCAGAAGCTCTTCGGCTGTCCGGTGCATCTTGAGGTCTGGGTGAAGGTGAAGAAGAGCTGGTCGAGCGACGAGGCGGCACTCGGTCGTCTGGGGTATGGCAATGATTGATCCGGGGGCGTTTGGCGGCCTGATCGCGCGCTGGGTGGGGCCAAGGTGAGCGAGCTCACCCGTGGCGAGCTGCGGCAGGCCTTCGTGCTGCACCGCCGTGACCATGGCAACACCAGCCTGCTGGTCGAGCTCTTCGCGGTCGGTCGCGGGCGCTTTCCCGCGATCGCCAAGGGCGCGCGACGCTCGCGTGATCCGGCGAGCGCATTGCTCCAGCCCTTTCAGCCGCTCTGGGTGGGCGTGCTCGGGCGCGGCGAGGTCCGGACACTGAGCCGGGTCGAGGCCGCCGGGATGGCACTGGCGTTGCGTGGCCATGCACTCTTCTGCGGTTTCTATCTGAACGAGCTGCTGACGCGTCTGCTCGGACGCGATGATCCGCAGGATCCAGTGTTCGCCTTCTATCATGCCGCGCTGAGCGCACTGGCCGATGGGCGTGGCCTCGATCAGGTGTTACGACGCTTCGAGCTGCAACTGCTCGCCGAATTGGGCTACGCCCCGGTGCTGGATCTGGACACGCGGCAGGGTGAGGCGGTCGTGGCGCAGGGCTGGTATCAGGTCGAGCCAGGGGAGGGCGTGCGGCGCGTCAGCGCGGGCTCGGCGCCCGATCTATTCTCGGGTGAGACCCTGTTGGCACTGGCGCGCGGGGAGCCGCCATCGTCGGGACATCAGGTCCGCGAGGCGCGGGCACTCTTGCGACGTCTGCTCGCACCTCATCTCGGTGGACGGCCGATGCGCAGTCGCGAGCTGTTTCGCCAAGGCGCGCGCGCCGCCCCGAGCGGCCCAGTCGCTAGTCCAGGCGCGACCATCCCTCATCTCACATCAAACGAATGCGTGAGTGTGAATCGGAGTCTCCAACAGTGACACAGTCAAGCGCGGCCGGGGTTCTGCTCGGCGTCAACATCGATCATGTCGCCACTATCCGCCGGGCCCGTGGTACGCGGTATCCGGAGCCGATCCAGGCTGCCCTGACGGCCGAGCAGGCCGGCGCGGATTCGATCACACTGCATCTGCGCGAGGATCGCCGACATATCCAGGAGCGCGACGTGGAGCTCTTGTGCGGCATCCTCCAGACCCGTATGAATCTGGAGATGGCAGCGACCCGCGAGATGGGCGAGATCGCCTTGCGGATCCAGCCCGCCGACTGCTGTCTGGTGCCCGAGCGGCGTGAAGAGCTGACCACCGAGGGCGGTCTGGACGTGGCCGCCAATCAGCCCTATCTGCGCGACTTCTGCGCCGGCCTGGCCGCGGCCGGGGTGCGGGTGTCGCTCTTCATCGACGCCGATCCGCGCCAGATCGAGGCCGCGCATGCGGTCGGGGCGCCCGTGATCGAGATCCACACAGGCCACTATGCCGACGCCTTGACCCCCGCCGAGCGGGCCAGCGCCTTGGCGCGGATCCGGCAAGGCGTCGGGTTGGGCCGCTCGCTCGGCTTGCAGGTCAACGCCGGACATGGCCTGGACTACCACAATGTCAAGGCGGTCGCCGCCATCCCCGGGCTGCGCGAGCTCAACATCGGTCATTCGATCATCGCCCGCGCCATCTTCTCGGGTCTCGATCGGGCGGTGCGGGACATGAAGCACATCATCGATCTGGCGGCGCGGGGGTGATGCGGTATGGCAGCCGATACACTCATCCTCATCCTGGCCATCGATCGCGGCGCCGGGCTCGAGCCCCTGACCGAGCAGCGCACCAAGGCCGCGGTGCCGGTTGCTGGCAAGTTCAGGGTCATCGATTTCACCCTCGCCAACTGTCTGCACTCAGGGCTGCGTCAGGTGCTGGTCTTGACTCAATACAAGAGTCACTCGCTGCACAAACACCTGCGTGATGGCTGGTCGATCTTCAATCCAGAGCTCGCTGAGTTCATCACCCCGGTGCCACCCCAGATGCGCGAGAGCCAGGAGTGGTACGCGGGGCCATTCGACGCGATTCGTCAGAATCGCTATCTGATCGAGCGTAGCCAGGCACGCCAGATCCTGGTGCTGGATGGCGGTTGCGTGTACCGCATGGACTATGCCGAGCTGGTCAGGGCGCATCGAGAATGCGGCGCCGAGGTCACGGTCGCGGTGCGCGCGGTCACTGGCCAGGGGTCCGCGACGCAGGCGCAGGTCGAGCTGGCCGAGTCCGATCGCATCGGTGCGATCCGTCGCCCGGTGGTGGATGACGAGGGCGACGAGTCCGCGCCGGCCGAGGCCGACCGATTACAGACCATGGGTGTCTATCTCTTCGATCGGCGCTTCCTGCTCGATGAGATGCGGCGCCATGATCAGGCGCATCGCGATGGCCGCGCCGGCGAGGATTGCAATCTGGCGCTCGATATCATCGCGCCCCTGACGCATAGCGCCCGGGTCATGGCCTACCGTTTCGGTCAGCAGCGTGGTCGGGTGACCCCGGATCGGTACTGGTGCGATCTGGCCACGGTCGATGATTATTACCAGGCCAACATGGCCCTGTTGCGCACCGATCCACCGTTGGATCTCTATCAAGCCGACTGGACCATCCACACCTATCAGGGCCAGTATCCGCCGGCGCGCACGGTGCCAGGCAGGACCAGCGGAAACGAGGGCATCTTCGTCAATTCCATGCTGGCCGCCGGCAGTGTCATCAGTGGCGGCGGGGTCAATCACTCGATCCTGTTCCCACGAGTCCGGGTCAATGATGGCGCCATCGTCGAGTCGTCCATCCTCTTCAATGGCGTGGTCGTGGGTGAGGGCGCGCATCTGCGCAACTGCATCATCGAGAAGGATGTGGAGATCCCAGCGCAGAGCCAGATCGGCCTCAATCTGAAGGCCGACCGCGAGCGCTTCTATGTCTCCGAGCAGGGCGTCGTGGTGGTGACCCGGGTCGATCCGGTCTGAGCCGCGCCCTGATGATGGTGATCGCTTGCATGCACTGGCGGGGCCAGGCCGCGCGCGGACGGACCGACCGGCAGGGTATCGCGCGAGGCGGGGCGTGATGGAGTCGGCTCGGCTGCGCGCACTCTATGGCCAGCTCCTCGGGGCCTTCGGCCCGCAAGACTGGTGGCCCGCCGAGACCCCATTCGAAGTCATGGTCGGCGCGATCCTCACCCAGAATACCGCCTGGTCGAATGTCGAGCGTGCACTGGATCGTCTGCGTGCGCGCATCCCGCTCGCGGCCGAGACGATCCTCGCGCTCGATCCGGACGTCCTCGCCGAGGCGGTGCGCCCAGCGGGCTATTTCAATGTCAAGGCCAGACGTCTGACGACCTTCTGCGCGGCCTATCTGCAGGTGGGTGGCTTCGCCGAGCTCGCTCGACTGGACACCCTGTCTCTGCGCGAGTGGCTGTTGGCCATCACTGGGATCGGTCCAGAGACCGCGGATGACATCCTGCTCTATGCCTTCGAGCGACCGGTCTTCGTCGTCGACGCCTATACCCGAAGACTCTTTGCGCGACTCGGCCTGATCGAGGCCGCGGCCGGCTATGAGTCGATCCGTCGGCGCTTCGAGTCGGCGCTCGGTCCTGACGTGCCTGTGCTCAAGGAGTACCATGCCCTCATCGTGGCGCAGGGCAAGTCGGTCTGTCGAACGCGCCCGGCCTGTGATCGTTGCGTGCTGCGCGCTGATTGTGCCCAGCTCATCGCGTCGGCGGTGCCTGTTGGTGTCGCCACGCGGCGCGGCGCGCGGACCATCCAACCGAAAGAGCCGTCATGATCGAGTCGCCAAGGTCTGTCGCGAGCATCTGGCGCGCACGAGGATGCACTGCATGAGATACGTATTCGAGGAATCGGCATGTTAGATCCACGCCTATTGCGGACCCAGTTGACCGAGGTTGCCGCACATCTGGCCCGCCGCGGCCTGGTCCTGGACACCGCGCGCATCGAGGCGCTGGAGGCTGAGCGCAAGGCGCTCCAGGTCGAGGTGCAGGGTTTGCAAAATCAGCGCAATGCGAGCGCCAAGGCGATCGGTCGCGCCAAGGCCACGGGCGCCGACATCGCGCCACTGCTGGCCGAGGTCGCCAACCTGGGCGAGCGTTTGGAGACCGGCGAGGCGCGTCTGGAGGCGCTGCGTGGCGCGCTCGATGAGATCAGCCTGAGCCTGCCCAACCTCCCCGACCCGAGCGTGCCCGACGGGCGCGACGAGCGTGACAATCGCGAGGAGCGACGCTGGGGCGAGCCACCGAGCTTCGGGTTCCAGCCGCGCGATCATGTGGATCTCGGCGCATTCAATGGCTGGATGGACTTCGACCTGGCCACCAAGCTGACCGGCTCGCGCTTCGTGGTCCTCTCCGGGCCACTGGCGCGTCTGCATCGCGCACTGATCCAGTTCATGCTCGACACCCATGTCGGCGAGCATGGCTACACCGAGGTCTATGTCCCCTATCTGGTCAATGCCGAGAGCCTGCGCGGCACTGGTCAGTTGCCGAAGTTCGAGCAGGATCTCTTCAAGGTTCCGGGCGAGCGCGACTTCTATCTGATCCCGACCGCCGAGGTGCCGGTCACCAATCTGGTGCGCGACCTGATCCTGGAGCCAGGCACGCTCCCGCGTCGCTGGGTGGCGCACACGCCTTGCTTTCGCAGCGAGGCCGGCTCCTACGGCAAGGACACCCGCGGCATGATCCGCCAGCATCAGTTCGAGAAGGTCGAGCTGGTGCAGGTGGTTCGTCCGCAGGACTCCATGCAGGCGCTGGAGGCTCTGACCGGACATGCCGAGTCCATCCTGCAGCGCCTGGGCCTGGCCTATCGGGTGGTGACACTGTGCGCCGGCGACATGGGCTTCTCAGCCTGCAAGACCTATGATCTAGAGGTCTGGCTGCCTGGCCAACAGGCCTATCGCGAGATCTCCTCGTGCAGCAGCTTTGGTGATTTCCAGGCGCGCCGTCTCCAGGCACGCTGGCGCAACCCAGAGACTGGCAAGCCTGAGCTGGTCCATACCCTCAACGGCTCGGGACTCGCCGTGGGCCGGACCCTGGTCGCGCTGATCGAGAACTATCAACGGGCCGATGGACGCATCCTCGTCCCCGAGGTCTTGCGCCCCTATCTGGGTGGGCAGGACGTCTTGGGTTGAGCGCTGGCTGGGCTTCACCCCATTCAGCGCAACGGTCCGAGACTCGAGGCCCGATGCGAATGGCTCGGATCAGGCCTGGTCGACTCGGCCCGACCGGGTGCCCGATGGTCGTCTGGGGGCGTGCTCGGGTGTCCGCGCCCTCAGACTGGACGGCTGCCGACGTGCGCTCAGTCTAGCGCTGACTGGTGTAGACGACGCTCCGACCGGGCGCGTCCTGTTCGGGGTCGTATTGCATCGGCAGACGATGGGCAATCCCCTTGTGACAATCGATGCATGTCAGCCCGGCGTCCTCGCCATCCTGATGCACCTGTGAGCTGCGCGACTCCTGCTTGGTGTAATCCATCGAGATGAAATGAATCGGGCATGGCACACCTGCATTCGGATGGGTCTGACGGCGGTCAACGTTTGTCGAAGACGTTCTCGACCAGCGGCATGGCGCCGGCCTGGGCAGCATGGCACTGGGTACAGAAGTAGCGCCGCGGGGCGATGGTCTCGAACAGGTTGCCATCGCGATCGAAGAAATGATTGTCGGCGACCTTGGGCGCCTTGTTGATCTCGTAAGTGGCCGGGCTGTGACATTTCAGACAGCCGTTCTGGCGCAGATCGATGTTGTATTTGTCGATCGGATGCTTGCTCATGTAGATCACCGCGTCGGACACCGCGCGATGCACCTCGGGCGCGCGTCGGGTCATCGAGCCCGAATGCCAGTGCTTGAGCACCCGGCCGGTGCAGAGCCAGAGGTCGTATTCAGAGTCCGGGCTCTCGGCCGGTGGCTCGTAGGGGGCGAAGATGATGTTGGCACGGCCATTCGGATTGCCGTAGAAATAGACATCGCCCTTGGCGACCTCGGGATTCATGGTGCGCACATGGGGGTCGTAGCCCTCGCGGAAACGCCACAGCGTCTACTTGCCGTTGACCACCGGCTAGCGCAAGCCGCGCACCTGGTGATAGGTTTCGAGCTCGGCCATCTCGTGGCCCTTCTTCGGGATGTCGGGCCCGCTGTTGAAGAGCCGGTATTCCTCGAAGAGCCCTTTTTGGACATGGAAGCCAAAGTCGGCGCTCCGTGGTTGCCGTAACGATTGCCACTGGCGTCGACGACCGCGCCCTCGAAGGGAAAGCGATCCGAGCCGCAGCAGGTTCTCGCGTGGCACGCCCGAGAGCTCGGAGACGAAATCGAGCGTATAGGGCTCGACCTGCTTGGCGAATTGCTCGAAGCTCGATGCACTTTTGGCCCCGCTGCCGGCGTTGGCCGCCTTCATCTCCAGCGGGTGCTCGGGACGCAATCCATAGCCGATATCGGTGGCCGCGGTCTCGAACTGGACGTGACGCTCGATCCAACACTTGACCTGAGTCAAGATCCCTCGAGCGCCGATCCAGGATGCGTTGGGAGGCGCGCGCGGCGCTGTGTCCCGCGCGCTGGTGGGATTCGGACTGGCGTGGTCCGAGTCAGCGCAGGTCGCGCTCGAGCGGTGGTGGCGCGGTTGGTGAGGACGCGGGTGACGCTCAGCTCAGCCGCGGTGAGTGAAGGCGATGAGCTGGCCTTGTGGATCGAGACTCCAGCGGCTGCCGTCACTGGCCGGGATGCCGGTCTCGCGGCGCCAGCGCTCGGGCAATGGCCGAGGCAGGGCGAGCAGTCCGCCGGCGGGGGTGTCGAGCAGGGTGAAATCCAGACGCGCCCGCAGTGGCTCGCGGATCTCCACACGTACGCACCAGCAGCCGTTCCACTCGCGATGGAACTCGAAGTGCGGCTCGACTGGGCCGACCAGCTCGCTCAGCACGGCGCGGATCTGCCCGCGGGCGAGGTTCACTCGACGTCTCAGATCGGTCAGGGGGGTGGGCAGGGCCGGTTGGGACATGCGTCTTCTTCCGCTTGATTCAGTGCGCGCGGGTCGCTCGGGGGGCCGCCATCGCGCGGCGCGCCATCCGCTCAGAGTGGCGGCAGGGTCTCCATCGGCCAGCGCGCGCGGGGCTTGAAGGCCAGCGGTTCGGTCTGGCCAGCGCGCAGACGCTGCCAGCCGGCATAGGCGATCATGGCGCCATTGTCGGTGCAGAGTGACAGACGTGGATAGAAGGTCTCGCCGCCCGCGGCGCTGATCGCGGCGTTCATGCGCTCGCGCAGTCGGCGGTTGGCCGCGACACCGCCGGCGAGGATGAGTCTCCGATGACCGGTCTCGATCAGTGCGCGACGGCACTTGATCACGAGCGTGTCGACCACCGCGTCCTCGAAGGCGCGTGCGATGTCGGCGCGCGTCTGGTGTGGGTCGGCCGCTTCGGGCAGGGCGCTCTGGATGGTGTTGAGTGCGAAGGTCTTGAGGCCGCTGAAGCTGAAATCCAGGCCGGGACGATCCGTCATGGGCCGCGGGAAGCGAAAGCGGGAGGGATCGCCCCGCTCGGCGAGCGCGGCCAACGCCGGACCACCCGGATAGGGCAGATCCAGGATCTTGGCGGTCTTGTCGAAGGCCTCGCCGGCGGCATCATCGAGCGACTCGCCGAGGATCCGGTAGCGGCCCACGCCCTGGACGTCGACCAGCTGGGTGTGTCCGCCAGAGACCAGGAGCGCCACGAATGGAAACTCGGGGGCCGGGGTCTCGAGCTGGGGGGCCAGCAGATGTCCCTCCATGTGATGGACACCGACCGCCGGGATCCCCAGTGACCAGGCCAGGCTCCGCCCGAGCGCCGCGCCGACCAGGAGCGCACCGACCAAGCCTGGGCCGCTCGTGTAGGCGATCCCAGTGAGTGAGTCACGCCTGATCCCGGCCTCGTCGAGCACCTGGCGAATCAGTGGCAGCGTCTTGCGCACATGGTCGCGCGAGGCCAGCTCGGGAACCACCCCGCCATACTCGGCGTGGATGGGGACTTGACTGTAGACCGCCTGGGCCAGCAGCCCACGCTCGCCGTCATAGACGGCGATGCCTGTCTCATCGCATGAGGTCTCGATCCCCAGGACGCGCATCACATCAGACATCCTGGGTGCGAGCGATCAGGGCCGGGCGCGGGTGCCGAGCGTGCTCGCCAGTGGCGAGCACGCTGGCATGGCCGTCGATCCAGTCATGGCTCATGCACTCATCCTCTCGCCCAGCTCGCGCGGCAGGGCGAAGACGACCTGCTCACGGATCCCCGCCTGCTCCTCGACATCGGTTGCGCCGGCGGCCTCGAGCCGGGCGATCACGGCCTTGACCAGGACCTCGGGAGCCGAGGCTCCGGCGGTCAAGCCGACGCGCGTGGTGGGGCTCAACCAGTCATCCTGGATGTCCTGCGGCCCATCGATCAGATAGGCGCGGCAACCCTGTTTCTCGGCCAGCTCGCGCAATCGATTCGAGTTGGAGCTGTTGGCCGAGCCCACGACGAGCAACAGATCGCAACGCTTGGCGAGATCCTTCACGGCATCCTGCCGGTTCTGGGTGGCATAACAGATGTCGCTCTTCTTGGGCCCCTGGATCGCCGGGAAGCGCGCGCGCAAGGCCGCCACGATCCCGCTGGTCTCATCCACCGAGAGTGTAGTCTGGGTGACATAGGCGAGATGCTCTGGATCCTCGATCACCAGGGTGTCGATGTCCGCGATCGACTCGATCAGATGGATGCGCCCACCGTCGCTCAGGCACTGTCCCATGGTGCCCTCGACCTCCGGATGGCCAGGGTGGCCGATCAAGAGCACCGTGATCCCGTTGCGACAGTGACGCGCAACTTCGAGGTGCACCTTGGTGACCAGCGGGCAAGTCGCGTCGAAAACGCGCAGATCGCGCCCCTCGGCCTCCTGTCTGACCTGTTGCGAGACCCCATGTGCGCTGAAGATGAGCGTCGCGCCGTCGGGGACCTCGGCGATGTCCTCGATGAAGACTGCGCCGCGCTGGCGGAGTCCATCGACGATGAAACGGTTGTGTACGACCTCATGACGGACATAGACGGGCGCCCCGTAGATCTCGAGCACCCGCTCGACGATCTCGATGGCACGGTCGACCCCGGCACAGAATCCGCGTGGATTGGCAAGCAAGATATTCATCGGGTGGAAGCGTCAGATCTCGTGGTCAAGGGTGTCAAGTCCAGCCCGCGCTGGGTTTGCCGCGGGAGAGCGGCGCTCTAGCATGACCCGACCGCGAGGACGCGGACGCGGATGGTCAGCGAGCGCCCCGCGAAGGGATGGTTGAAGTCGACCCGGACCCGCTGCTCGTCACACTCGCGCACGAGCCCGCAGGTTTCGTGTCCAGCCGGGGTCGTGAACGCGATGACCTGACCCGGCAGTGGATCCATCACCGCTGGAAAGTCCTCGCGCTCCATCCAATGGAGATTGGTCTCGTCATAGGGCGCGAAGAGCTCCGAGCCGTTGCCGATCACATGGGTCTCGCTCCCCGCGGCCAGACCGAGCAGCGCCGACTCCAGCGCGGGTGCCAGGGTCCCGTCGCCGATGACACAGCACACTGGCTCCTCGCCGAAGGTCGAGAGCGCGACGAATCCATCGGAGAAGCGGATCTCCAGATGCAACTCCACTGACCGACCGGGGGCGATGAGTCGACTGGATTCGGCCATGTCGGTGGCGCGTGTGGGAGTGTTCAAGCGCGCTCGGCCGCGATCGCGCGCAGCACCGGCAGGTTCAGCCCGAGCGCCTCGCCACGCTGGAGCGCGCGGGTGAGTCTGGCCGGCGCGCTGCGTCCCATGCAGGCGTGCTCGGGATCGCCCGCGAAGGCCGCGGCGAGACCAGCGAAGAGCGCGGCGCGATCGAAACGGCGAGCGGTCAGCGCCTCTTGTAGATCGATGACCTCATGCCCGACCTGCTCGGCGAGGTCGCGATGCTGCTCCCAGAGCTCGGCCACGGTGCCGCCAGTGCGCAGACCGGCGAGATTGGTCGTCAAGATATAGAGGTTCTTGAGCACCAGCTCGAACACCAAGGCATCGGCGTCGGGGAGGATGCGGGTCGGAATCTTCAGGGTCGCCAGGGCGTCGGCGAGCAGGGTCGCGTTTGGACCATGGATCGGAGATGGGATGATGACCTTGTGGTCTCGCCCCGGCTTCTTCTCGAACCAGACCGAGATCAGGGTCGGATCGGGTAAACCGGCCCAGTCGGCCGGCAAGAGCTCGTTTTGCAACAGCCCGAGACGATCGCGCCAGCATGTCGGCAGCGCGGCCAGGGTGGGGGGCAGGTCGGCCTCACCGACCGCCACCAGCACGAGCCGCGGCTCGGGCAGCTGAGCGGCGGCCATCGCCAGTGATGCCCCCCGTGTCACCGGGAAGACGGGATGTCCGAGCTTCAAGAGACCACGTGCAAAGACGCCGCCCATCTCACCGACACCGATGAGTACGATGGGGCCTTTCATGATCGATGGTGTCGCTCTGACGCGCGTCCCGACTGGACTGGGTTGGACTGGGTCACAAGAGCTCCTGGGTGATGAAAAGAAAGCCCACCGCCAAGACGACCACGGCGATCGTGGCATAGATCAGGAGGATGCACACGCCCGGGAGATCGTTACAGACCGTACTGTATCTGCACAGTTTACATCCTCTCATCGTTGCACCTGTTGCGTGAATCTCAGCGAGGTGTCCGCGAGCGGACCAAGGATTTGGATAAAAATAGTCAGTATAGTCATCCAGATCTGGATGTCGAGCGACTCCCGAGAGTCAGGGCAAATCCGGACAAGTCAAGCCAAGACGAGTCAGGACGAGCAGGATGGAGCCAAGAGAAGCACAGGGTCTAGGCGGTGGGCGGTGACCTTGGCCGTCGTGTAGGATCTCAAGTGTCGTGGACTGACCGAGTGCAACTCGGCGATCCCAGGCTGTCGAGCCTGGTCGCTGGATCGCCGAGGTGCAGTCGGCGCCATCGCCATGCTGGAGCCATGGGCGAGCCTGGTGCTATGCTCGCGAGAGGTCCGCCGGGCCGCGACTGCCGCGCTCCAACGATGCGCGCGAACAGTTCGCCTGACCCCAACCGCTGTCTCCAACGACTCCACTCCAAGACCGACTGGAGCGCTCGATGCATTTGATCGAAGACATCCATCATGCCAGCCTGATCGTTGCCGATACCGGCCGCGCGCTGGCGTTCTATCAGGGGATCCTGGGACTGGAGCTTTGTTCGGAGCGTCCCGATCTGCCGTTTGCCGGGGCCTGGCTCAAGGTCGGCGAGCGTCAGATCCATCTATTGGAGCTGACCAATCCTGATCCGGTCACTGGGCGTCCAGACCACGGCGGACGGGACCGCCATCTGGCCTTGCGCGTGACCCGCTTGGCGCCGCTGATCGAGCGCTTGGATGCTCGTGGCGTGTCTTACACGATGAGTCGCTCGGGGCGCCCAGCGCTCTTTTGTCGCGACCCGGATGGCAATGCGCTCGAGCTCATCGAGCGTGGCTGAGCCAGACACCGCCGACACACGTGGGGCGCCCGCGCGCAGCGCGATGAATCAGCTAGAAGCCTCTGAAATACCAAAGATTATCCCAGTCGGGCGGCGCAAAGAGCGGGGGCTCCCCAGACCCTGGTGGACCCCCGCTAGGCTCGGTCCATGGCGGATGTGGACTGTGCCAAGGCATCCTCCAAGGCGGGTTGGCGAACATTGGCGGTGTCGGTCCACTGTTGAGGAAACGTTCGCGTTCTTGATCCATGCGCTCGAGATTCGCGCTGCGGCGTCGCCGAACATCCTCCTCCCATGCCTCCTGGAATGCGGCGCCACGTGGATTGTGCGCACGTCGACGGGCCTCGTAGGCCTGGCGGTTGGACTCGCGCATGGCTTCTCGCGCCTGCCGCTGGGCCCGGACCTCGTCCAGCCAGGGGGTGCCATCCTCCAGTCCGTGCGGCTCGCCCAGCCACGGCGGCGACACATCTTGATCGGCCGGCTCGGAGTCCGCGGTCACTGGGTTGACGAATGCGCCCCATGCAAGGAGCAGGATGACGACGCCGAGATGCGCGCCGCGGCGGTTGTGCCTGGATTGGTTGGGATCAAGATGGCTCATGTCCTTCCAATCGATTGTGGATCTCGCGTCTGAGACAGGTCAGCGCCGTTTCGCAGGTGATGGGAGTGTCATCCTCGTCTGTGATGAAAAAGACATCGTCGACCTCGGCGCCGACCGTCGCGATCTTGGCGTTCTGCAGACGGATGCCGCATTCCTCGAAGACGGCCCCGACCTCGGCCAGCAGTCCAGGCCGGTCGAGTGTCGTCAGGCGCATGATGGTGCGCCGGTTCGGCTCGTCGATGGCGAAGCTCACACGCGTCTCGATCGGGAAGTAGCGGAGGCGGCGCGGCATGGTGCGGACCACCTGAATGCCGCGGCGCGTATCCTCCGCCAGGTTCGCGCACAATCCCGCGCGAATCTCCTCCATGCGGATCGGATCATCCACCGGATTGCCGTCCTGGTCCAGGACCTGGTAGGTGCTCACCGCCATGCCGTCATCGGTGGTCATGATCCGCGCATCCATGATGCTCAGATGCATCTGGTCGAGGAGTGCCGTGGTGCGTGCGAAGAGGTCCTGGCGATCGCCGGTATAGATGAAGATCTCGGTTCCACCGCGTGCGGTCACCGGACGAATGGACACGAGTGGTTGCTGCGAGGGCTCGCGTGCCTGGATCTGGCGGGCTTGCCAAGCGATCTCGTCCGGCGAGTTGTGCAGGAACAGATCCTGGCTGAACCGTGACCAGAGTCGATCGCAGGCGTCGGGATCACCACCATAGCGGGTCACTAGTCGCTGTGCCTCGGCACGTTTCTGCCGGATCAGATCATCCTGGGCTTCCGGATTCTCGAGTCCGCGCAGCAGGGCCCGACGCGTGCCATGGTAGAGGTCGCGCAGCAGTGCGTCCTTGAAGCCGTTCCAGCGGTCCGGATTGGTCGCGCGCACGTCCGCCACCGTCAGCAGGTAAAGATAGTCCAGCCGGGTCGGGTCGCCGACGATCTCGGCGAAGGCCTGGATGACCTCGGGATCGCGAATGTCCTTGCGCTGCGCGGTCATGGACATCAGCAAGTGCTTGCCGACCAGCCAGGCCACCAGCCGGCTATCGAACTCGGGCAGACCATGGAGCTGGCAGAAATCCCAGGCATCGCGCGCGCCAAGAACCGAGTGATCACCACCGCGACCCTTGGCGATATCATGGAACAAGCCGGCAAGATACAAGAGCTCCAACTTGGGGATGCGCCGGGCGATGGCGCTGCAGAGCGGAAACTCGTCGTCGTGCTCGGGGATGGTGAAGCGGCGCAGGTTGCGCAGTAGGCACAGGGTATGCTCGTCGACCGTGTAGACATGCAAGAGGTCGTATTGCATCCGTCCGACGATGTTGGCGAAGACCGGGATGTAGGCGGCCAGGATCCCGTAGCGGTTCATCCGCCGCAGCGCCTGGCTCAGTCCGCTGGGATGACGCAGGATCTCCATGAAGAGACTGCGCGCGCGCAGGTCGGCGCGAAAGTCGTCATCGATGCGGTGGCGGTTCTCTCGGATCAGACGGATGGTGCTGGCGCGCACGCCATCGAGCTGTGGGTGGACCTGCAAGACATGGAAGAGCTCGAGCAGCGCGATCGGCCAGCGCTGGAAGACCGTCGGCGCGGTCACCTCGAGATAGCCGCTGCGCGCTTGGAAGCGGCGGTTGATCGGCACCGGCGGTCCGATCGCATCATGCAGCAGGATCGCCTCGCGAAACAGCTGCAGCAGCATCTCGTTGAGACGGTTGAGCTCCTGCACGGTGCGATAATACTGCTGCATGAGCTGCTCGACCGCGAGGTTGTTCCCCCCGTCCTCGAAACCGAATTGCTGGGCCAGCGTGCGCTGATAGTCGAACAGCAGTCGATCCTCGCGTCGCCCGGCCAGGCGATGCAGCGAGAAGCGGATCCGCCACAGGAGTGTCTGTCCGGCGATCAGTGTCTGATATTCGGATTCGGTGAGAAACCCATGACCGACCAGCTCATGCAGTGTATCGGCGCCGAAATGACGTTTGGCCACCCAGCCGATCATCTGAATGTCGCGCAATCCCCCGGGATTCTCCTTGATGTTCGGCTCGAGGTTGTAGGCGGTGCCACCGTATTTCTGCCAGCGGGCACGTTGCTCGCTGGTCTTGGCGGCGAAGAAGTGCGCGCTGTCCCAGAACCGCTCGGGCGCGGTGGCTTCGCGCATGGCCTGGCAGAGCGCGCGGCTGCCGCGCAGCAAGCGGGCCTCCAGTAGATTGGTCATCACAGTCACATCGCCCGCCGCCTCGCGGGCACACTCCGGTGGCGTGCGCACGCTGTGACCGACATCGAGACCGATGTCCCAGAGGGTGGTGACCAACTGCTCCAAGGCCGGAGCGAGTGCTGCGTCGGCCGCGGGCTCGACGATGATGAGGATGTCGATGTCAGAGGCGGGATGAAGCTCTTGCCGGCCGTAGCCCCCCACCGCGACCAGCGCGGCGTCGGCGGTGTCGCCAAGGAATCGGTCCCAGACCTCGCTGAGCACGGTATCGATCAGTTGGCTGCGTGCCAGCACCAGATCGGCGATCGGCGCGCCCTGGTCATAGCGCTCGAAGAGCTCGGCGCGACCTGCCTTCAGTCGCTGCTTCCAGAGCGAGAGCTTGCTGGTGCACGGCGTTGCGGGCATGGTCGCGATGTGGATTGGGCTGGGATCGGCTGGGCGCGGCGGGGCGCTCATACCTTGGCGCTATCCTCGCGCTCCTCGGCGCGGAGGGTGAGGACCTCGTGCCCGTCCGGGGTGACGAGTACCGTGTGCTCCCACTGGGCCGAGAGGCTGCGATCCTTCGTCACCACCGTCCACCCGTCGGGCAGGAGCTTGATGAAGCGCTTGCCGGCGTTGACCATCGGCTCGATGGTGAAGCACATGCCGGGCGCCAATCTCAGACCCTCGCCGGGCTTGCCATAGTGCAGCACCTGGGGCTCTTCGTGAAAGGCCTGACCGATACCGTGACCACAGTACTCGCGCACCACCGAGCAGGACTGGGATTCGACATACTGCTGGATGGCGAACCCGATGTCACCGAGCGTCGCGCCCGGCCGGACTTGGGCGATGCCCAGTCGCATGGCCTGCTGGGTGATGTTCACGAGTCGGCGGGCGAGGATGGTGGGCTCGCCGATGAAGAACATCTTGCTGGTATCGCCGTGATAACCGTCCTTGATGACGGTCACGTCGATGTTGATGATGTCGCCCTTCTTGAGCCGCTTGTTGGTGGGGATCCCATGACAGACCTGGTGGTTGACCGAGGTACAGATCGACTTGGGAAACCCCCGATAGTTGAGCGGGGCGGGGATGGCTCGCTGTTCACGCGTGATGTAGTCGTGACAGATCCGATCGAGCTCCTCCGTGGTGATTCCGGGCTCGACATAGTGTGCGATCATGTCGAGGACGTCTGCGGCCAAGCGGCCCGCCACGCGCATCTTCTCGATCGCCTCTGGCGTCTTGATCGGCACACTCATCGCGTCTGCTGCTGTCTAGTCATCGGACTCCGATCTCGCTGGAAACCTTTAGTGTAATTGCCCGTGCATAACAGCCTATGTTATAAAAGCTCGCGCGCGGCCGCAAACCAGCATACGTCCTCGCCCCGGCGGGGGGCCGCGCGGCGTGCGATTGACCTGGAATACCAAGGTTTTTCGCACGGTTGCTGGGATATCCGAGACGTCCTTCGCGCGCACTCGACGACGCCCTGTTGGGAAGTCGTCGATCGATCGGAAGTCGCCGCCTCGTGCGGGCTCTCCCGCATCCCGATGCCATGCCGGTCCGTGCAATGTCGCGGCTCCGGTGAACGTCCACACACGTGTCGATACCGGTCGCTGGGTGCCTCCTCGCCGAGGTTGCGCTCCGGGGCGCGTGGAGGCTCAACCCGAGCAAGTTAAGGTAGATCAAGATGAGCGCAGTTTCGATGCGTCAAATGTTGGAGGCTGGTGTCCATTTCGGCCATCAGACCCGTTATTGGAATCCGAAGATGGGTGCCTTCATCTTCGGCCAGCGCAACAAGATCCATATCGTCAACCTGGAAAAGACCCTCCCGCTCTATCAGGATGCGGTCAATTTCATGGGGACGCTGGCGGCCAATGGGGGTCGCATCCTGTTCGTCGGGACCAAGCGGGCGGCGCGTGAGGCCATCCGCGAGGAGGCCCAGCGCTGCGCGATGCCCTTCGTCAATCATCGTTGGCTCGGCGGCATGCTGACCAACTTCAAGACGATCCGCCAATCGATCAAGCGTCTGAAGGAGCTCGAGGCGATGTTCGAGGATGGTTCCATCGAGCGCTTCAACAAGAAGGAGGCGCTGGGACTCGCGCGCGAGCGCGAGAAGCTCGAGCAGAGCCTGGGCGGCATCAAGGACATGGACGGACTGCCCGATGCCATGTTCGTGATCGATGTCGGCCATGAAAAGATCGCCGTCAGCGAGGCCAACAAGCTGGGTATCCCGGTGGTGGGTGTCGTGGATACCAACAACGACCCCAGTCGGGTCGATTATGTGATCCCCGGCAACGACGATGCCATCCGAGCCGTTCAGCTCTACATCAGAGGCGCCGCCGACGCCATCCTCGACGGGCGGCGCACGGCCGCGGCGATGGTCGGTCGCGACGAGATGCCGATCGCCGAGGCGGCGGCCGTCGAGGCCGCGGTGTCCGAAACCGCATAGGACACGCTGAAGTGACCCGGCGCCGCGCGCCGGGCAGCGAACCTCTTGCGCGCGGTGGCCGCCCTGATGGCGGATCCGCCGGCGATCGAAAACCAACTCAAGCGCGCCCCGCCAGGGGCGAAGGAAACCAAGTTCATGACGATTTCAGCGGCATTGGTCAAGGAGCTGCGTGAGCGCACTGGCGCCGGGATGATGGAGTGCAAGAAGGCGCTGGTCGAGTCGGGTGGGGACATCGAGGCCGCGATCGACGCCATGCGCAAGGCCGGGCAGGCGACCGCGGCGAAGAAGTCGGGGCGCATCGCCGCCGAAGGCGTCGTCATGATCGAGATCACCCCCGACGCACGGCGCGGGGTCCTGGTCGAGATCAATTGCGAGACCGATTTCGTCGCCAAGGATGCCAACTTCCAGGCCTTTGCCAAGGCGGTCGCGACCACGGCGCTGGACGGCGCCATGACCGATGTCGCGACCCTGGCCGAGGCCCCGCTGGTGACTGACCCAGCCACCACCGTGGAGATGGCGCGTCAGGCCCTGATCGCGAAGATCGGCGAGAACATCCAGGTCAGACGACTGGTGCGGCTCGCGCCGACCGCGGGGCAGCTCTACAGTTATCGTCACGGTCTGCGCATCGGTGTGGTCGTGGAGATGAGCGGCGGCGATGAGGGCCTTGGGCGCGATCTGGCGATGCATGTCGCCGCGAGCCGCCCGCTGTGCGTGAATGCCGATGAGGTGCCGGCCGAGACGATGGCCAAGGAGCGCGAGATCTTCAAGGCGCAGGCGCTCGATAGTGGCAAGCCCGAGGCGATCGTGGACAAGATCATCGACGGCCGGGTGCGCAAGTTCCTGGAAGAGGTGACCTTGCTCGGGCAGCCCTTCGTCAAGGATCCGGACATGTCGGTGGCGAAGCTGCTCGACGGGGCGGGGGCCAAGGTCCACGGCTTCGTGCGCATCGAGGTCGGTGAGGGCATCGAGAAGAAGACCGAGAATTTCGCCGAGGAGGTGATGGCGCAGGTGCGCGGCGGCTGACGACCGGGCGTGCCCTTCGTCACCCGTTTGAACCAACCGAGTCCCGAGGAGGAGAGGCCCCGATGACCGCGCCAGCCTATCGACGCATCCTGCTCAAGCTCAGCGGCGAGGCCCTGAGCGGCGCGGGTTCCGCGGGCATCGATCCAGAGATCCTGGAGCAGTATGCCGGGGACGTTCGTGATCTCAATCAGCTCGGCGTGCAGGTCGCCCTGGTCATCGGCGGTGGCAACCTGTTCCGTGGGGCCGGACTCGCCGCGCGCGGGATGGATCGGGTGACGGCGGATCAGATGGGGATGCTGGCCACGGTGATGAACGCGCTGGCGATGCAGGATGCGCTGGCGCGTCTCGGGGTGGATGCGCGTGTCATGTCGGCCTTGAGGATCGCGCAGATCTGTGAGGGCTTCGACCGGCACGCGGCGGTTCGTGGACTCGATCAAGGCCAGGTGATGGTGCTCGCCGCCGGGACCGGGAATCCATTCTTCACGACCGACTCGGCGGCCAGTCTCCGGGCCATCGAGGTGGGCGCGGAGCTCCTGGTCAAGGCGACCAAGGTCGACGGCATCTACTCGGCCGATCCGCTGCGCGATCCGGCAGCCGTCTTCTATGCGCGCCTCACCTATGAGCGGGCCCTTGCCGAGGGATTGCAGGTCATGGACACGACGGCCATCGTGCTCTGTCGCGACCATGGCATGCCATTGCGAGTCATCAATATCAACCAGCCCGGCTCCTTGCTGCGATTGGCGCGCGGCGAAGAGGTCGGCTCGCTGGTCACGAGTGGACACTGACATGATCGACGACATCAAGAAGGATGCGGCCGACAGAATGGCCAAGAGCGTGGAGGCGCTGACTCACGAGCTGGCGAAGATCCGCACCGGACGGGCACATCCGTCGCTGCTCGACCACGTCATGGTGAACTACTACGGACAGGAAGTGCCGATCCGCCAGGTGGCCAATGTCAACGCGGAGGACGCGCGGACGTTGGCGGTGACGCCCTGGGAGCGCAACATGGTGCAGGCGGTCGAGAAGGCCATCATGCAGTCCGACTTGGGCCTCAACCCCAATACCGCGGGTACCGTGATTCGGGTGCCCATGCCGCCATTGACCGAGGAGCGGCGGCGCGACCTCATCAAGGTCGCGCGCAACGAGGCCGAGCAGACCCGGGTGGCGGTGCGCAACATCCGCCGCGACGCCAATCATTCGCTCAAGGAGATGGTCAAGGACAAGATGATCTCGGAAGACGATGAGCGACGGGGTCAGGAGTTGGTGCAAAAGCTCACCGACCAGTACGTCAAGGAGGTCGATGTGGTGCTGGCCGACAAAGAAAGCGACTTGATGTCGATCTGATCCTATTCGCACCTCTGTACAAGTTCACTGGCAGCACCAAGGTGGAGAATGCAATGTCCATGGCCGGCATGGACGAGGCCGAAGCGTCCGTGCCTCGGCACGTCGCGATCATCATGGACGGCAATGGTCGCTGGGCGAAGCAACGCGGTCGTCCGCGCACGGCTGGGCATCGTGAAGGTGTCAAGACGGTACGTGTGGTCGTCGAGGAGAGTATCCGCCTTGGTGTCGGGACACTCACGCTGTTCGCCTTCAGCAGTGAGAATTGGCGGCGTCCGCGCTCCGAGGTCAACATCCTCTTGGAGTTGTTCATGAGCGCGCTGCGCGGCGAGGTGCGTCGTCTGCACGAGAACGGCGTGCGTCTGCGCATCATCGGCGATCGCACCGCCTTCCCCGACAAGCTGCAGCGCCGGATCATCGAGGCCGAGGATCTCACCGCCGACAATCGGGCCTTGCATCTCCAAGTCGCGGCCAATTACGGCGGGCGCTGGGACATGATGCAGGCGGCGCGCCGACTGGCCGACGATGTCCGTGCCGGCATCCTCGACCCGGAAATGATCGATGAGCGAACGGTCGCCTCCCGGCTGTCCTTCCCGGACCTGCCCGAACCGGATCTTTTCATCCGCACCGGCGGCGAGCAGCGCCTGAGCAATTTCGTGCTCTGGCAATCGGCCTATGCCGAGCTCTATTTCACCGAGATCCTCTGGCCCGATTTCGATGCCGCCGCCTATCGATGCGCGATCAGTGATTTCGCTCGGCGCCAACGGCGCTTTGGACAGATCAGCGAGCAGATCGAGACGACTCACCCGGAGTCGATCGCGGATCCACTGGAGGGGGAGTTGAGGTGATGGCCGCCGCCAACGATGTGCGCCGCCGTGTCGTGACCGCGCTGATCCTGACACCGCTGGTCATCGCCGCGATCCTCCTCCTGCCCACCCCGCTGCTGGCCATCGGCATGGCGGTAGTCTTCTTGCTCGCGGCCTGGGAATGGTGTGTCCTGGCCGGGATCACGAGTCGACCGGGGCGGATCGCCTATCTGGCGCTGCTCGGGCTGGTCATGCTCCTCTTCTGGTCATGGCCCGAGTGGCAACCCTGGCTGCTTGGACTCTGTCTGCTCTGGTGGGGTGTCCAGGCCGTGCGCCTGCCTCGGATCCAGCAGGTGGAGGTCCGCCATGGGTGGCGTCTGGACCTGCTGGCGATCGGTGGCCTGGTCCTGGTCGGCCCCTGGGTGGCGATCGTCGTGCTGCATGCGCACTCGCCGATCGGCTCCTGGCTGCTGCTGTTCCTGATGCTGCTGATCTGGACCGCCGATTCGATGGCCTATTTCGTCGGACGTGCCTGGGGAGCGGGGCGTGCCAAGCTCGCTCCGCGCTTGAGTCCAGGCAAGACCTGGGTCGGCGTTTATGGGGCGCTCGCCGGTGGTGCCATCTGTGGCCTCATCTTCGCCTGGCTCCAGGACGCCAGCCTCGTCTGGACCCTGGCGATCCTGTTCGTCTGCATGCTCACGGTCGCCATCTCGGTGGTGGGGGATCTCTATGAGAGTCTCCTCAAGCGTGAGCGTGGACTCAAGGACTCGGGGCGACTCCTGCCTGGCCATGGCGGCATGCTCGACCGCATCGACAGTCTCACCGCCGCCGCACCCGTGTTCGCACTCGCCATGGCCTGGGTGCTGGCATAGTCCTCACGTCGCTCGTGGGATCGCCGCGGATGGTCCGGGCTGATCCGACTCCGACCGGAAGGGCCTGGATTCAACTGGATACAATCAAGAGGAGAGACAGCGTGATCGGCGTCACCGTACTCGGCTCGACCGGCTCGGTCGGTGTGAGCACCCTGGATGTCCTCGCGCGTCACCGCGATCGCTTTCGAGTCGTTGCCTTGACAGCGAACCGTGACAGTGAGCGGCTGGCCGAGCAATGTCGTCTGCATCATCCGCGGGTCGCGGTGATGGTCGATCCCGCGGCTGCGCGCGCCTTGGCCGAGCGACTCGCCGACATGCCGGACCCGCCACAGATCTGGTCTGGCGTGGCTGGGCTCGAGCAGGTCGCGGCCATGCCCGAGACCCAGTACGTGATGGCGGCGATCGTGGGTGCCGCTGGTTTGCCACCAGTGCTGGCGGCCGCGCGCGCGGGCAAGCGTCTGCTCCTTGCCAACAAGGAGGCTCTGGTCGTGGCCGGCGCCTTGCTCATGGAGGCGCTCGCGCAGAGCGGCGCCGAGATCCTGCCGATCGACAGTGAGCACAATGCCATCTTCCAGTGTCTGCCGCCCAATTTCGGCGAGGGCCTGCCGAGCGTCGGCGTGGAGCGCATCCTCCTGACCGCCTCGGGCGGGCCATTTCGCCAATGGCCGGCGGAGCAGCTGGCGGCGGTGACCCCGGAGCAAGCCTGTGCCCATCCGACTTGGGCGATGGGACGCAAGATCTCGGTGGATTCGGCCACCATGATGAACAAAGGGCTGGAGGTCATCGAGGCCTGCTGGTTGTTCGGCACGGATACCAGCCGCGTGCAGGTGGTCGTGCACCCACAGAGTGTGATCCATTCATTGGTGCAGTACCAGGACGGCTCGGTGCTGGCCCAGCTCGGCAACCCCGACATGCGCACCCCGATCGCGCATGCACTCGGCTGGCCACGGCGCCTGGCCGCGGGCGTGACCGCGCTCGATCTGTTCCAGGTCGGGCGTTTGGATTTCGAGGCGCCGGATCTGGCACGTTTCCCCTGTCTCGACCTGGCCTTTCAGGCCGCGCGGCAGGGTGGCACGGCGCCGGCGATCCTCAATGCCGCCAACGAGGTGGCGGTGGCCGCCTTCCTCGAGCGGCGGATCGACTTTCCCGGGATCGCCGCGATCGTCGATCAGACACTCGCGACCCTGCCGATCGAGTCGGTCGAGGGGTGCGATCTGGACTTCCTGCTCGACGTCGACCGCCGTGCCCGTGCGCATGCGGAACAAATGACCGGTCGCCAGGTCAATTGAGCGCTATGGACATCCTGCTGACAATCGGTTGGTTCGTGCTCGCCCTGGCGATCCTCATCGCCGTCCACGAGTTTGGTCATTACTGGGTCGCCAAGCGACTCGGCGTCAAGGTCCTGCGCTTCTCCATCGGTTTTGGCCGTCCCCTGCTGCGCTATCAAAGACGGGCCGATGACACCGAATACGTGGTCGCGGCCATCCCGCTCGGCGGGTATGTGAAGATGCTCGACGAGCGCGAGGCCGAGGTCGCCATCCCCCCCGAGCAGCTGCACCTTGCCTTCAACCGCCAAGTGCTTTGGAAGCGCGCGGCGATCGTCGCCGCCGGGCCGGCGCTGAATTTCTTGTTCGCGATCCTCGCCTATTGGGCGGTATTCGTGTCGGGCGACACCGGTCTGCGTCCGGTCATCGGCGAGGTCGCTCCACAATCGATCGCCGCCCAAGCCGGTTTCCAGCCCGGCGATGAGCTGTTGTCGATCGGTGAGCGTACCGCCGGAAGCTGGGACACCGCTTTGGTCGCCTTCATCGCCAGCGCGCTCGATGGGCGCGAGGTCGTGGTGCGGGTGCGCGAGGAGTCGGGAAGCGAGCTCGATCGCTGGATTCCAGCCGATGATCTACGGACCCTGACCGAGGGGCCGGACGTGCTCGGACAGCTTGGTTTGACGCCACGCCGGCCGATGCTACCAGCCGTGATCGGTGAGCTGGTGCCCGACGAGGCGGCCGAGCGCGCCGGTCTGGCATTCGGCGATCGCATCCTGCAGGTCGACGGCCAGCCGATCGCGACTTGGCAGGACTGGGTCGAGCGAGTGCGCGAGCGCCCTGGCATGGCCCTGGATGTCGAGGTCGAGCGCGCCGATGGCACGCGTCTGAGCCTGCCGATCACTCCACGCGCGGTCCTGGTCGATGGACAGGAGATCGGGCGTATCGGGGCGGGCGTGCACATCCCGGATGATTTCATGGATGCCTATCAGGTGCAGATACGATATGGGCCGATCGAGGCACTCGGGCATGCCGCCGACCAAACGCTCGAGATGAGCGTGATGACGCTGAAGGTGATCGGACGCATGCTCGTCGGACAAGCCTCGATCGAAAATCTCAGCGGACCCATCACCATCGCCGAGACCGCTGGACGCACCGCCAGCTACGGCTTCGACGCCTTCGTCAAATTCCTGGCGATAGTCAGTATCAGTCTCGGCATACTCAATCTGCTACCAATCCCCATCCTGGATGGCGGGCATCTGCTCTATTATCTGATCGAATGGGTCAAGGGCAGTCCACTCTCCGAAGCCGCGCAGCTCCAGGGCCAGAAGATCGGGCTCGTGATCCTGGCGGGCCTCATGACACTGGTCTTCTATCTGGACCTCTCCCGACTATTGGGCTAGGCGTCGCGAATCCCGTATACTAGCGCGCCTGAAACGCCGACTGCGCCGCCCGCTTCGGCTTGAGCGAGGGGATCCTGTCTTGCGCGCGATAACTCAGATGACCCGCTGTCGCTTCAGGCGACAGCTCTTGCTGCTGCTCGGCTTGCTGTTCATCCACGGCTCACTGCTCGCGGAGACCTTTCAGGTCGCGGATATCCGCGTCGAGGGGCTCCAGCGCATCGCGCCGGGAACGGTGTTCAACTATCTGCCGGTGCAGGTCGGCGATACGGTCGGGGAGGGCGTCACCGGCGGGATCATCCGCACCCTCTACCAGACCGGTTTCTTCGACGATGTGCGGGTCGAGCGGGATGGCAACGTCCTGGTACTCTGGGTGCGCGAGCGTCCCGCGATCGCCCAGATCGACATCACCGGTAACCGCGACATCGATACCGAGGCGCTGAAGTCGGCGCTCGCCGACATCGGTCTCAAGGAGGGTCGGGTCTTCGATCGCTCGGTGTTGGATCGGATCGAGCAGGAGCTGGAGCGTCAATATTTCTCGCGCGGCAAGTATGGCGTATTGATCCAGTCGACCGTCTCGCCGCTCGAGCGCAACCGCGTGGCCGTGCGCATCGCGATCACCGAGGGCCTGACCGCCCGGATCAAGCAGATCAGTATCATCGGCAGCGAGAGCTTCTCGGAGAAGGAGCTGCTGAAGGAATTTCAGTTGGGCTCGACCGGCTGGAGCTCTTTCTACTCCAAGAACGATCAGTATTCGAAACAGAAACTGGCCGGTGATCTAGAGTCGCTGCGCTCCTTCTATCTGGACCGCGGTTTCATCCAGTTCGAGATCCTCTCCACCCAGGTCTCGATCAGCGCGAACAAGCAAGACATCTATATCACCGTCGCCATCAAGGAAGGTGACGCCTTCCGCATCAGTGACATCAAGCTTGCCGGGGAGCCAGCGATCCCAGCCGAGGAGCTGTTCCCGCTCATCCATCTGAAGCGTGGCGAGCATTTCTCGCGCCGCGCCACCACCGAGAGCGCGGAGCGAATCTCGAGTCTGCTGGGTGATCGGGGTTATGCCTTCGCCAACGTGAACACAGTTCCCGAGATCGACGAAGAGGCCAAGGAGGTGGCGATCACCTTCTTCATCGACCCTGGCCAGCGGGTCTATGTGCGCCGGATCAACATGAAGGGCAATACGCGGACGCGTGACGAGGTGCTGCGTCGTGAGATGCGTCAGCTCGAATCGGCCTGGTTCTCGGCCGACCTGGTGCGTCAGTCGCGCGATCGTCTGATGCGCTTGGGCTATTTCGAGGATGTCTCGATCGAGACCCCGGCGGTCCCTGGATCAGCCGATCAGGTCGATGTCGACGTCACAGTGACCGAGCGCCCGGCGGGCAATCTCGCCGCGGGCATCGGCTACTCCCAATCCCAAGGGGTCCTGTTCAACGCGAGCGTGACCCAGAACAACTTCCTGGGCACTGGCAAGCGGGTCTCGGCTGGATTCAACACCAGCTCGGCCATCCAGTACTATCAGTTGTCCTACAACAACCCCTATTACACGGTCGATGGGATCAGCCGTGGCTTCAGCATCGGCTATCGCGAGACCAACTTCGACGAGTTGATCGGCGCCGACTACACCACCGATGTGGGCTCGCTCGGCATCAATTTCGGTCTTCCGATCTCCGAGACCAGTCGGTTCGGTTTCGGCGGGCGCTATCAGTACACCAACTTCAAGCCCGGATTGTCCGACATCGCCCAGGAGTTCGCCGATGAGAATGGCGACATCTTCAATGATTTCATCCTGTTCGCAAGCTACACCAAGGATAGTCGTGACAATGCGATGTTTCCGACACGGGGTGTCATGCGGGGTGTGCGGGGTGACGTGTCGATTCCGGGCAGTGACCTTCAGTACTACAAGCTGACCTATCAGGAGCAGCTCTATATCCCACTGACGCGCCGCTTCGTCCTGGCGATGTCTGGTGATCTGGGCTACGGCGCTGGCTATGGCGACAACAGCTCGATGCCCTTCTTCGAGAACTTCTACGCCGGCGGACCGCGCTCGGTCCGCGGTTTCGTCGCCAACTCGCTGGGGCCGCGCGACGTCCAGTACGACGATCCGGTCGGCGGTAATTTCAGGATGCTGGGGAGTCTGGAGCTCTTCGCGCCACCTCCCGTGGGCGGCGAGCTCGAAAAGACCCTGCGTCTGGGGACCTTCCTCGATGTGGGCAATGTGTGGGAGACCAATGATTCCGATCTGATCGAGCCGACTGGTTTCGATCTGGGTGAATTGCGCTACTCGACTGGTCTGTCCGCAACCTGGCTATCGCCGATTGGTGCACTGTCGCTCAGCCTCGCCGTTCCACTGAACGACAAGGAGGGCGATGAGACCCAGGTCTTCCAGTTCAGTATCGGGCAGACCTTCTAGATGAACAGTTGCTCGAGAATCGTCGCGCTGGCTGGTTTGGCCCTGCTCACGAGTGGGCAATCACTCATGGCCACCGAGTATCGAATCGCGGTGGTGGATCCCAACCGGGTGGTCGAGCAGTCCCCTCAATACGAGGCCGCCGGGATCGCGCTCCAGCGCGAGGTCGAAGAACGCGAGCGTTTACTGCGCGAGCAGCAGGATCAGATCTCGGCGCTCCAAGGACGGCTCGAGCGCGAGGGGCCGCTGATGAGTGAAAGCGAGCTCCAGCGTCTGCAAAACGACATTCGCAGTCGCACACGCAAGCTCAAGTATGCACGTGATGAATTCCAGGAGGACTTCGCGCTGCGACAGAACGAGCTGCGCACCAGGCTGGCCCAGCAGGTCCGCGAGGTCGTGATCGAGGTTGCCAAGGAAGAGAAGATCGATCTGGTCATCAGCGAGGGGATCGTCTATTTCAGTCCACGCATCGATATCTCCGAGCAGGTCATCAAGCGGCTCAAAGAAGACCTCAAGGACAAGCGATGATTCGCATCGATCCCCCGTATTGGATGTGACCACGGCCTTGGCGATCTCACTTGCAGACCTCGCGGCCCGTCTCGGCGTGCACTTGCGCGGACCGGGAGACCTGCTCGTCGAGCGGGTCGCCGCACTTGGCACGGCCGACGCGCGCTGCCTGACCTTCTACGGCGATCGGCGTCTGGCGCGCGCGCTGCAAGCCACGCAGGCCGGCTGCATCATCTTGACGCCGGCCGATGCGGCTGTCGTGTCGAGGCCAGTGCTGCTCAGCGACAATCCATACCTCACCTTTGCCCGCGCGGCGCAGATCCTGCATCCCCCAGCCCCGGTGGTCGGTGGGATCCACCCTAGCGCGGTGGTCGATGGGGGCGCGCGGATCGATCCCACAGCCTGGATCGGCCCGACCAGCGTCGTGGAGTCAGGCGCCATCATCGGTCCCGCGGTCTTTGTCGGCCCCGGCTGTCTCATCGGTGAGGACGTGCTGATCGGCGCAGGGAGTCGTTTGGTGGCGCGCGTGACACTCTGTGCCGGGACGCGTGTCGGTGAGCGCGCACTCTTGCATCCAGGATGCGTCATCGGTCGCGAGGGTTTCGGATTCGCCCGAGATGGCGAGCAATGGGTACGGATTCCTCAGATCGGACGCGTGATCCTTGGCGATGACGTCGAGATCGGAGCCAATACCACGGTCGATCGCGGTTCCATCGAGGATACGGTGATCGGCCAGGGTGTGAAGCTCGACAACCAGATCCAGATCGGCCACAACGTGCAGATCGGTGACCATACCGCGATGGCGGCCAACACCGGGATCTCGGGCTCGACGCGGATCGGGCGCAACTGCACCATCGCGGGTGCGGTCGGGATGGCGGGTCACCTCGAGATCGGCGACCATGTGCATTTCACTGGGATGGCGATGGTGACTCGATCGGTTTCGCAAGCGGGCTCCTACAGTAGCGGCATCCCTGCGATGCCAAGCATCGATTGGCGACGAAACGTGGCGCGTTTCAAACAATTGGACGAGCTCGCCCGACGCCTCAAGCGGCTCGAGGCACGTCTCGCCATGCTCGACGAATCAACAGAGCAGGGGGGTACTTAGTATGGAGGGATCACATCCCACGCTGACCGATCACGAGCCGCGTCTCGATCGCTTGGAGGACGCCGTGAGCACGATGGATATCCACAAGGTGCTGAGCTTGTTGCCGCACCGCTATCCTTTCTTGCTCGTGGACAGGGTGCTCGACTATCGGGTCAACGAGTATCTGATCGCCTTGAAGAACGTCTCGTTCAACGAGCCCTACTTCACCGGCCATTTTCCAGTGCGCCCGGTGATGCCAGGGGTCTTGATCGTCGAGGCGTTGGCCCAGGCCACGGGTCTGCTCGCCATGGCCTCACGTCCGCACGAGGTCGGGAACAAGCTCTATTATTTCGTTGGCATCGACAAGGCGCGCTTCAAGCGGCCAGTGGAGCCGGGTGATCAACTGATCCTCGACGTCAAGCTGGGACCAGTGCGTCGCGGGATCTGGAAGTTCGATGGCGAGGCGCGCGTCGACGACCGGATCGTCGCCAGTGCCGAGATCATGTGCACGGCGCGAGACTTCACGGCTTGATCCATCCGACCGCAGTCGTCGACCCAGGCGCCTGGCTGGACTCCAGTGTCGAGGTTGGCCCCTTCGCCGTGATCGGGAGCGCGGTCGAGGTCGACGCGGGAACCCGTATCGGTCCACATGCGATCATCATGGGGCAGACCCGGATCGGGCGTGACAATCGGATCTTTCAATTCACCTCGGTCGGCGAGGATCCGCAAGACAAGAAGTACGGTGGCGAGCCAACGCGACTGGAAATCGGTGACCGCAATCAGATTCGCGAATGTGTCACCATTCATCGCGGGACGGCGCAGGATCAGGGCCTCACCCGCATTGGCAACGATAATCTCTTCATGGCCTACACCCATGTCGCCCACGATTGCTGGATCGGCGATCATGTCATCATGGCCAATGCGGCATCGCTCGGCGGACATGTCCAGATCCAGGATTGGGCGATCCTCGGCGGCTTCACCATCGTCCATCAATTCAGTCGGATCGGTGCGCATAGCTTTTGCGCGATGGGCTCGGTCCTGGGCAAGGATGTTCCACCCTATGTCATGGTCAGCGGTCACCCGGCCGAGCCCCACGGCATCAATGTCGAGGGACTGAAGCGACGTGGTTTCGGCGACGCCACCATCCAATCCATCAAGCGCGCCTATCGCACGCTCTATCTGGGCAATCTCAAGCTGGCCGAGGCCATGATCGAGCTGCGCCGCATGGCCGCGGATGCGCCCGAGATCGGCATCCTGGCCGATTTCATCCTCGACAGTCGTCGTAGCATCGTCCGTTGATGTTGCGGATCGGGATCGTCGCGAACGAGCCCTCCGGTGATCTATTGGGGGCCGCGCTGGTGCGCGCCATCCGCGCACGCGCTCCCGAGGTCCGTTTCGTCGGGGTGGCCGGGCCACGCATGCTGGCCGAGGGGTGCGAGACACTCTTTCCGATGGAACGACTCTCGGTGATGGGTCTGACCGAGGTCCTGGCGCATCTGCCCGAGCTCCTGTCACTGCGGCGAGGCCTGCTGCGCCATTTCCGCAACGACCCACCCGATGTCTTCATCGGTGTCGACGCGCCCGACTTCAACCTGGGGTTGGAGCGGCGCCTGCGCCAGGGTGGTATCCGCACCGTACATCTGGTCAGCCCGACCGTCTGGGCCTGGCGTGCCGGTCGGGTCAAGGCGATTCGGCGCGCTGTCGATCTGATGCTGAGCATCTTCCCGTTCGAGGAGCCCTTTCTGCGCGAGGCGGGTGTCGCGGTGCGCTATGTCGGACATCCACTCGCCGACGAGATCCCGCTCGAGAGCGATCGCGATGGCGCGCGACGCGCACTGGGGCTGCCGATCCAGGGGACACTCATCGCCCTGCTGCCGGGAAGTCGAGTGGGGGAAGTCGCGCGTCTGGCCGAACCCTTCATCGAGGCGGCCGCGCGATGTCATGCGCTGCGCCCCGAGCTGCGTTTCATCGTGCCATTGGTGCACGCTGGACTGCGCGAGCGCTTCACCCAAGCGCTGAATCGATGCGCACCACGGCTGCCCGTGACCCTGCTGGATGGCCAGAGTCGCCTCGCACTGGCGGCCGCCGACCTGGTGCTCACCGCGTCTGGGACCGCGACACTGGAGGCGCTCTTGTCCAAGCGACCCATGGTGGTCGCCTATCGGGTGCATCCACTCACCTATCACCTGGTCAAGCAGCTCGATCTGGTCAAGGTTCCACAGATCGCCATGGCCAACATCCTGGCCGGACGCGAGCTGGCGCCCGAGTTCATTCAGGGTGACTGCCGCCCCGATCTGCTGGCGGCGGCATTACTGGCCTTTCTCGCGGCTCCAGAGCGGGTCGCCGCGATTCAGGACGAGTATCGACGGATCCATCTGAGGCTGCGACAGGGTGCCGCGGACTCGGCGGCTGAGGCGGTCCTGCAGCTGATCGGACAGGCCCGCCCGGCGGCTCATCCATGAGGCTCGCCGAGCTGATCGCTGGGGTGGACGAGGCGGGCCGTGGACCCTTGGCCGGGCCAGTGAGCGCGGCCGCCGTCATCCTGGATCCACGTCAGCCGATCGCCGGGCTGGCCGATTCGAAGACCCTGAGCGCGCGCCGTCGGGAGACCTTGGCGGAACGCATCCGTGAGTGCGCGCTGAGCTGGTCGGTGGCCTGGGCGAGCGCCGAGGAGATCGATCGGATCAATATCCTCCAGGCCTCACTGCTCGCCATGCAGCGTGCCGTTGCGGGTCTGACCGCGGCCCCGACACTGGCCCTGGTCGACGGCAAGCATTGTCCAGCGCTCGCCTGCGAGACCCGCGCGCTGGTTGGTGGGGATCGCTCCGATCCAGCGATCGGGGCCGCCTCCATCCTCGCCAAGGTCGCCCGCGATCAATTGATGTGCGAGCTCGACCGACGCCATCCGGGTTACGGATTCGCCATGCACAAGGGCTATCCCACCCGTGCCCATCTCGCCGCTTTGCGCGTACTCGGACCCTGTCCGGAGCATCGTCGCAGCTTTGGCCCAGTCCGCGCCATGCTCGCACGCTAGCCCGGGGCGAGGACGCCCCATGATCGCTCGACCTTTGGAGTCACGCTGAAACCCTCCTTCCTCGGGGCGAGGACGCCCCGACTCCACTCGTGGCCTGCGGCCCCAGGGGAGCTGGCTCTCCGGATCCCAGGGGAGTCGGGGCCTCCCGGCCCCGAGTGAGGATCTTCGAGCGCCAGTAGAGCAATGTGACGCCCCATGATCGCTCGACCTTTGGGGTCACGCTGAAACCCTCCTTCCTCGGGGCGAGGACGCCCCGACTCCACTCGTGGCCTGCGGCCCCAGGGGAGTCGGGGCCTCCCGGCCCCGAGTGAGGATCATCGCCTGCCCCGACTGCACGCCGTCAATCGCCAGGACAGCACCAGGACATCGGCCGCGGTGGGATGGCCGAGTGCAATCCGGCAATCCCAGGTTTCAGGGCTTCTTGGGCTGTCGGGCTCCCGCGCGTCTGGGTGCCCGGGGCGGTCAGGCGCGAGAGCGGGTGTCGCCGTGCCAACGATGGAGGAGTAGCCACTCGATGAAGCTCAGCACGGCATAGATCAGGATGCCCATGAGCGCGAGTAGGATGAGTGCGGCGAACATCTTGGCGATCTGGAGCCGGTTGCCGGCCTCGAGGATCCGCCAGGCCAGCCCGTTGGTATTGCCAGAGGCGGCGGCGAATTCGGCGACGACTGCCCCGATCAGCGCGAGTCCGCCGGCGGTCTTGATGCCGGCCAACAGATACGGCAGCGCGGAGGGGACCAGGAGTCGGCGGAAGGTCTGCGGGAAGCTGGCTCGATAGAGTCTGAAGAGATCGCGAAGATTGGGATCCACGGCCTTGAGTCCCGCGGTGGCGCTGGCTAGGACCGGAAAGAATGCACTGATCCAGGCAAGGATGAGCACGGCGAGCCAGGCCTGATCGAGTCCGACCCAGACGATGACCAGTGGCGCGATGGAGATGATGGGGGTGACCTGCAGGGTGACCGCATAGGGCGAGAGCATGGCCTCGGCGAGTCGGCTGGAGGCGAAGAGTGTGGCGAGTGCCGTGCCAGAGACCACCGCCAGCACGAAGGCGGTGGCCGTGATGCCGAAGGTGGTCCAGGCCGAGCCGAGCAGCGACTGGGCATCGTTGACGAAGACCTCGAGGATGGCGCGCGGCGGCGGCAGGATGAAGGGTGGGATCCGCCAGTGCTCCACCGCCCATCCCCAAAACCAGATCAAGGCGGCGAAGAGCCCGATCGGCAGAATCACGCGCAGTGCACGCATCATCCGGAGACCCCCTCCAGCACATCCAGGATCTCGCGCGCCAGGGCATTGAAGCCAGCCGATGTCCGATAGTCGCGTCCGCGCGGATAGGGCGCCGGGTTCGTCAGGTCGGCGACCAGACGCCCAGGTCGGCCGCCAAGGATGAGGATACGCTGCGCCAGGTACACCGCCTCGAAGACCGAGTGGGTGACGAAGATGCCGGTGAAGCCGCGCTCGGCCCAGAGCCTCAACAGATCCTCGTTGAGCCGTGAGCGTGTGAATTCGTCGAGCGCGGCAAAGGGTTCGTCCATGAGCAGGACATCGGGCGAGGCAACCAGCGCGCGGGCGATCGAGACCCGCATGCGCATGCCGCCCGAGAGCTCGCGAGGCAATGACTCGGCAAACGCGCCAAGCCCGAGCTTCTCGAGCGCGGTGAGTGCGCGCGCACGCGCCTCGGGCGCCGGGCGTCCGGCCAGATCGAGCGGCAGCGATACATTGCGCGTCGCGCTGGCCCAGGCCATGAGCGTCGGGTCCTGGAACACGAATCCGAGCGCGGCGCGGCCACTCGGCCAGAGCACCCGACCGCGGGTCGGCTCATCGAGCCCCGCGATCAGTCGCAGCACGGTGCTCTTGCCACAGCCCGAGGGACCCAGTAGGGCCACGAAGGATCCAGCGCCAATATGGGCGCTGATCTCATCCAAGGCCGGCGTGCCATTTTGAAAGGTCTTGCCCAGCCGATCCAGCTGGAGCTCGTGGGTCATGGCGTGCCCGGCAGGAAGTCGAGCGAGTAGGCGTGTCGCCACTCGAGGTCTGGGGGATAGATGCCCTGGCTCGACATGGTCTCGAAGAATGACTGCCAGCGCGCGTCGGTCATGACCCCGATCCCAGCGCTCGCGGCATCGGCGGCGGTCGCGAGCGCATGGCGGTTCATCTCGGCGATGGCATGGGCGAGCAACGCGTCGCTCATCTCTGGATTGTCGGTCTTGATCAAGTCGTTGCCAGGGGTCGGATCGCCGGTCAAATAGTCCCGCCAGCCGGCGATGGAGGCGGCCACGAAGGCACGCACCATCTCCGGGTCTTGCTCGATGCGCGTGGCCGAGGCCAGGATCAGGTTCCCATAGGAGGGATAATCCTCATCGGCGAGCAGGAAGGTCTGGGGCGCGATCCCACTCGCTTGTTCGATCTCGTAGGGTTCGCTCGTGACATAGCCCTGCTGGATGGCCGAGGGATCGGCGAGGAACGGCGCAAGATTGTAGGTGTACTTGCGGATCTGACGATCGGTGAAGCCGAACCTGGCCTTCAACCAGACCCAGTGACTGCCGACACCCGCATCCGAGATCATGATCGGCTTGTCTACCATGTCGGCGATCGCGCGAACGTCCTCGCGCGGGTGCGTGATGAGAACCTGTGGATCCTTCTGAAAGATCGCGGCGACCGCCACCACCGGGATCCCGGCCTGGACGATGTTGAGTGGGATGAAGCTGTTGGAGCCGATGCCGAAGTCGGCCTGATTGGCACCGAGGAGCAGTGGCACGTTCACCGCGGGTCCGCCCTGGATGATCTCGACCGCGAGACCCTGCTCGGCATAGAAGCCGCGCGCCTTGGCCTGGTAGAAGCCGCCGTGGGGTGCCTGTGCCTTCCAGTCGGTGACCAAGCGCACCTTGACCAAGGGTTCGGCGAGGGCGCTCATGCTCGCGGTCAGTGTGATGGACAACCAGGCGAGCGCAAGGATGAGTGAGCGTTTGGGCATCGATGGTCTCCGCGTGCAAGTGCTTGGACTGGGCGCGACGACATGGGCGTTGCGAGACATGGTCGAAACATGGGTGCGTTGCGTGAGGGCGAGCGACGCGCGCGCCCACTCCGACTCCATCAAGCCCTGCCCCATCCTGATCCGGTCAGACGCATGCCGGGGCAGCGGCGGGTCAGGGTGCGGCGCGGTCCTGCTCCACCTGTCCGGCCGCCCTCAGCGCATCCTCGAGCGGCTGCATCAGCCGCTCGAAGTCGGCTGGATTGACGTATTGGATGACCACATGGCCGCTACCGTCGCGTGCGATGTCGATCCCACGCTCGGGATAGAGCCAGTGCACGACACCCGTACCGGGCTCGGTGAGCCGTTGCGTCGGGGTGCCGAAGCGCTGCTCGATGAGCGCCTCGTCGAGTCTCGCCTTGGGCAGATAGCTGATGCCACGGATCGGTCGTTCCAAGAGCAGGTTGATGTCGCTCGGGTCGAGCTTGACCTTGCGACTGCCGCTACCGAGCTGGCTGATGCGCAGACCGCGCGCATACATCTGCTCGAGCGTGTCCTGGTCGACATCCAGCGCGAAGACGAAGTCGGCGCGCAGCCGTTGGAGATGGATCTGCTCGAAGAAGGCCTCGACACCGAAGCGCTCGGGCACGGCCAGGTCTTGGAAGAGGTTGATCTTGCCGTCCTCGCCGAAGAGCTCGCGCACCTCCGCCAGGCGGGTCTCGCCGATCGTGAAACCGAAGACCTGCGACCGTCCCTGCGCGTCCTGGCTGATCAACCAGGGCAGACGCGGGGTTTCGTCCTCGATCGTGGCCGGCATCAGCAGCAGCATCCCGAGGAAGCCGAGGACGGCAATCCCGAGCACTGACAATAGGATGTGTCGATCCATGGTTGAGTGGTCGTCGCTCGTCGTTGCTGTTCGTCAAACCGCTCGCCGCGCCTCAGCGGCCGTCTGGCGGGCGGTCACCAAGGCAGCAACCCGGCGACCACGCGCCGCCCCTCGGACATCAAGATATTGTAGGTGCGGCAGGCCGCACCGGTATCCATGATCTCGAAGCCGATGCCGCACTGCGCGATCGCGCGCAGCATGTCCGCGGGGGGGAAGACCTGCGCCGCGCCCGTGCCGAGGATGATCACCTGCGGCGCGCCCGGGTCGCTGACGGCGAGCAGCTCATCGAGATGCGCGGCCCGCAGATCGGCAACGTGCGCGGGGCCCCAGTCCGGTTGAATCCGCTCTGGGCTGATGATCAGCCCGCCGGTGTAACGACGCCCGCCGATCAGGATGCCTTCGGTTCCATAGGCCTCGATCGCGTAGCCGTCGCCGTGCTCTGTCTCGGAGAATCTCATGGCTCGAACATACCCCATCGGCCGTGACCGAACAAGCGGGCAGTTGGGCGGGGCTCTGCTAGAATCGTGCGATCCACCATCACCGAGACCCTAGCGCACGACCATGACCGTCCGTACCCGCTTCGCCCCCTCCCCGACCGGTTATCTGCATGTCGGCGGTGCCCGTACCGCACTCTTCAGCTATCTCTTCGCGCGCAAACACGGCGGGCAGTTCGTGTTGCGGATCGAGGACACGGATCTGGAGCGCTCCACGACCGAGTCGGTCAACGCCATCCTGGAGGGCATGACCTGGCTCGGGCTGGAGTATGACGAGGGGCCCTTCTATCAGACCCAGCGGTTCGAGCGCTACGACCAAATCATCGATGAGTTGCTCGAGCGCGGGCTTGCCTACCGCTGCGCCTGTCCGAAGGAGCGTATCGAGCAGCTGCGCGAGAAGCAGATGGCCGAGCGTCTCAAGCCGCGCTATGACGGTCATTGTCGTGGCAAGGAGGTCAGCGCCGACGAGCCCCATGTCATCCGTTTCAAGAACCCGGACACGGGGGTGGTGGTCGTCGATGACATGATCCGTGGGCGCGTGGTCTTCAGCAACGAGGAGCTCGATGATCTGGTCATCCGCCGCAGCGACGGCGCGCCGACCTACAATCTGAGCGTGGTCGTGGACGACGCCGACATGGGGATCACCCACGTCATCCGCGGAGACGATCATCTGAACAATACCCCGCGTCAGATCAACATCCTGCGTGCGCTCGGGCGCGAGGTGCCGCGCTATGCGCATGTGCCCATGATCCTCGGCGACGATGGGGCGCGACTCTCCAAGCGTCATGGCGCGGTCAGCGTCATCGCCTATCGCGATCAGGGCTATCTGCCCGAGGCACTGCTGAACTATCTGGTGCGTCTGGGCTGGTCGCATGGCGATCAGGAGATCTTCTCGCTCGATGAGATGATCGAGCTGTTCTCCATCGGTGATGTCAATCGGGCTGCCTCCGCCTTCAACACCGACAAGCTCGATTGGCTCAACCAACAATATCTCCAGCATGCCGATCCGGCGCGGATCGCCCGTCTGCTCAGCCCCCACATGGGCCGGCTCGGCATCGATCCAGCGACCGGTCCGGATCTGGCCGAGGTCGTCAGGGTGCAGGCCGCGCGGGCCAAGACACTGGTCGAGCTCGCCGAGATCAGTGCCTTCTTCTATCGCGATTTCGAAGGATATGACGAGGGCGCGGCCAAGAAACATCTACGCCCGGTCGCGCGCGAGTCCCTGGAGCAGCTCGCCGCTGCCTTCGAGCTGATGTCCTTCGAGGATTGGACGCCCGCCGAGCTCAAGCACGTCGTCGAGCGTGTCGCCGAGGAGCTGGGCGTCAACATGGGCAAGGTCGCCCAGCCCTTGCGGGTGGCGATCGTCGGACGCGCCGCCTCGCCCGGGATCGACGAGACACTCTGGCTGGTCGGCAAGGATGCGACGCTGCGTCGCATCGCCCAGGCGCTGCGCTACATCGGCGCGCGTGCCGCGGCGGATTGAGCCGGCGCGGGCGGCGTCTCGGCGGGTGCGGGCGTGGCGCGACAGGCACGCTCGCACGCGCTGGCACGATTGGCGCAGGCGCCGAAACTGTTCTCGGCACAGGGCCACCAGGGATAGCCGCAATCGCCGCGATTCGCCGCCGCGGCGAGACACCAGCGATAGTCTCGAAAGGCTTGGCTGTAATCGGCCTGGCATTGACGATAGTCGAAACGGGCCGCGGTCTCGCAAGCGGCCTTGGTCGTCTGGCAGGCCTCGATGCACTGGCGCTCCTCGAGCCGTTGTGACCACGGCTTGCCCGACTGCTGCGCCGGGGCACAGCTGGCCAGGAGCAGGAAAGAGACAAGGGTCGCTGCGATCCACCGAGCGCTGACCCTGGTGAACCGATCGGCCGTGCTCGCAAGGCGCTGCTGTGCTGACATCGCGCGGTTGCTCCATGTCGCTGGGCTCGAATGTGAGGTGGGCGCGTCTGGCGCGCGTCCCGACCTTCACGCTCGCTTGAAGGTCTGGCCCCGTGCAGGTGACCCGCCCAAGGCGCGGATGATTCTATCCTGATTCCATGCGGAGGATGCCCATGATTCGATCATTCTTCCCGGCGCTCTGCGGCGCGGCGCTCGCGGGCTGTGCCCTCGTCCCGCCGAGCCATGTCGGCGGGATCGGCGCCAGCATCCGACCCATGGACTATGCGGCGCGTCTCTGCCGACCCGTATCGATCGAGCAGTATCCCGCCTGCGTGAGCGCGGTGCTCGATGTCTTCGATCAGCCACGCCCGAATCTGCCGCCGCCCGGTCATTCCACCTCCGGGCCATTCGCGGTCATCCTGGCCGATGCGCTCTATCTCGGCGAGTATCGCTCGACTCCCTTCGCGGCGAGCTTCGAGGTCTCGCATGGCACCCACCAGTGTCGTGGCGCCTACAGCGCGCTGCGCGGATCGCCCGACGCCATCTATGACGTCCATTGCAACGACGGACGCATGGGTTGGGCCGATGTCATCCGCGCGAGTGATGGACGCAATGGCATCGGTCGCTTCATGCTGGATGATGGAACACGAGGTGATATCGTGTTTGGTCATCTCCCACTTGCGGCACTCACTCGAAACGGCGACTAAGGAAACGCTGAAATATTCGGATCCCGTCGGATCGAGATTCGCAAGATCAGTTTCTTGCGATGGTCACCCGTCGCGATTTTGATATTGATCAGTGTCTCCCTAAAGGCAGCCCATGTGGTGCGGATCGGGCGTCAGGCGGGTGCCTTGGTGTCATGTCGACGCGCAACGATCCCGCCAAGCAGGGTCAGCGTCCATGGTCATGCCGTTGACCACCGATGGGGTGTGGAGGATACTTCGGTGCCATTGGTCGGAGGGCCGCTTCCGACCTGTCATGGGCGATGCCGTCTCCGCCATTGGCCTCTCATGATCGACGCAGGTGAACCAGAATGCCGATGGACGCGGGCGAAATCGAGCTGATCATCCGGATCATCCTGCAGGTGCTCCTGCTGATGGGTTCGGCCTTCTTCTCGGGCTCGGAGACCGCGCTCTTCTCGCTGAGCAGGATCCATCTCCAGAGGCTGCGCAACGCGCGCGACCCCGCCTCCGAGGGCATTCACGCGCTCCTCGGCGAGCCACGCCGCTTGATCATCTCGATCCTCTGCGGCAACGAGTTGGTCAACATCGCCTCGGCGGCCAACATGGCCGCCATCCTCATCACACTGTTCGGGGCGGAGGAGGCCGGCTGGATCAATATCCTGGTGATGGTGCCGCTGCTGCTGCTGGTCGGCGAGGTGACGCCCAAGACGATCGCGGTCACCTTCCCCGTGGGCTATGCCAAGAATGTCAGCTCCAGGTTCCTGCCACGCTGGATCTGGCTGATCACACCGCTGCGCGAATCGGTGCGTCTGGTCGCCGACCGGGTCACCACGCTCATCGTCGGCGAGTCGGTGAAGGGTGACAACCTGCTCCAGCGTGATGAGCTCAGGACGCTGCTCGAGGAAGGGGAGGAGACCGGCGCCATCGAGGCGACCGAGCGCGTGCTCATCGACAACCTACTGGAGGCATCCAATACCGAGATCTCGCACATCATGACACCCGGGCCGCGCATCCGTTTTCTCGATGCCGGACTGCCGATGCGCGAGCTGATCGAGCAGTTTCGCCGCCATCGCCATCCCCGGATCCCGGTCTACTCGGGACACTGGGACAACGTCATCGGCTTTCTCTATTCAGAGGATGTGTTGCGGCTGATGCGCGGCGGGGCGGATCTCGATCGGGTGCAGATCCAGGATCTGCTGCGTCCGGTTCATTTCGTTCCACCCACCATCAAGGTGAACGAGATGTTCGACTTCTTCCAGACCCACAACACTCGCGCGGTCATCGTGCTGGGCGAGTTCGGCGAGGTCATGGGGATCGTGACCATCAAGGATGTCCTGCGCTTCATCTTCGGCGAGATCACCAGCCCCATGGGCAGCGTCCAGGATCACGAGCGCGACGGGGTCGGCTTCATCGTGCCTGGAGACATGCGACTGCTCGACTTCTACAACCTCACCAACATCGACATCACCGATCCGGTCATGACCACGGTGGGCGGCGTGGTCTTCAGGCTCTTCGGCCGCTTGCCGACGGCTGGCGAGCAGGTCATCCATGATTCACACACCTACATGGTCCTGCAGGTGGAGCGCATGCGCATCGCCCGTCTGCGGGTCACCCCGGTCGAGCGTGCGGATCTCCAGGAGGAGGCTCTCGCCGAGTCGCCCGAAGGGGTGACGCCCGAGCAAGCGTCCTCGGTCATCGGCGAGGGCCTGGAGACGGCCCAGGAGCCGCCCGCCGATCACACCGGACCGGATCAACGCTAGGAGTCGCTCGATGGATCTACTCGTCCCTCTGCTCGTGATGTTCGCCTTCTTGATCCTGAAGGGTTTTTTCTCTGGGTCCGAGATCGCGATCGTCAATTCGGACAAGTTCAAGATGCGTCATCTGGCCAAGACCGGTGATCGTCGCGCCGCGCTCTTGCTCAAGATGTTTCGCACCCCGGACGTCATCCTCGGGACGACGCTGGTCGGCACCAACATCGCGACCGTGACGATCTCGACCATGGGGGCGATCATCGCCATCGAGATCTTCGGCGAGATCGGCGATCTCATCGCGGTCCTCATCATGACACCGATCCTGCTGATCTTCGGTGAGATCGTGCCCAAGAGCGTCTTTCAGCAGAAGGCCGACACAATCGCGCGCTCGATCATCCCGCTGCTGCGCTTCTTCTCGCTCGCCTTCTATCCAGTGATCTTCATCTTCAGCCGTGTCGCGCGCTTCGCGACGCGGCTGGTCGGCGGTGCCTCGAGCGGCCAAACCTTCTTCATCACGCGCGAGGAGCTCAGCGCACTCTTGGACATCACCGACACCGGTGGCGCCGGGAAGGTCGATCGGCGTAGCATCCGACGCGTCATCCGCTTCGCCGACACCACCGTCGGCCAGGCCATGATTCCACTGGCCGATGTCGTGGGATTCAACGAGATGCGCAATACCGCCGACGCCGTCCAGACGGTGCTCAAATACGGCTTCAATCGGCTCCCCGTCTATCGTGGCAATATCACCAACGTCAAAGGGGTCCTCACACTGACCACCTGGGACATGCTCGACCCGACCATCGAGGAGCGGCGCTGCACCGATTTCACCCGGCCACCGCTCTTCCTATCGCCCCAGCAGACCATCGACCAGACACTCCCCTTGCTGCAGGCCCGCGAGGATCACATGGGCGTGGTGGTCGACGAGTTCGGCTCGGCCATCGGCATCATCACGATGGAGGACATCTTCGAAGAGGTCGTGGGCGACATCGAGGTCGGCTACGACTTCGATGAGTATCACTCCAAGCGTCAATACACCATCGAGGAAGAAACCGAAAACGCCTATCTGCTCAGCGGCCGCGCGCCACTCTCGGAGGTCAACGACAAGCTTCACATCAAGCTGCCGGTCAACCAGGCACACACCATCGGCGGCTATGTCGTCAGCCGTCTGAGACGCATCCCCAAGGAAGGTGACAGTGTCCAAGACGAGGGTTTCCGCTTCACGGTCATGGAAGCCGATCCGCGGACCGTCCTCAAGGTCCGCGCGGAACGAATCTGAGCGTGTCCGTCGCCCGCCGCGCGCATGGCTGACTGGCCACTGAATGACAGAGAACATCCAGATCGTCCTGGCGACGCTCAACGCCCGTTATGCGCACACCTCCTTGGCACTGCGCGCGCTGCGGGCCAATCTCGGGGAGCTGCGCGAGGTCTGTGCGCTGCGCGAGCTGGTGATCGGTGTGTCGCCCGAGACGGCGGTCGAGCAGTGGTTGGCTGGACGGCCCCGTCTCGTCGCACTCTCGGTCTCTGTCTGGAATGTCGTCCCACTGACCCGCGTGGTCGAGCTGATCAAGCAACGGGCACCCGAGGTGGTGGTCGTGCTCGGCGGACCCGAGGTCAGCCACGAGGTCGAGTCCCAGGCCATCTGCGCGCTGGCCGACCATGTGGTGACCGGCTGGGGCGAGGTGACCTTCGCGCGGCTGGCGCGTGCCATCCTGGCCGGGGCGCCCCCGACCGAAAAGGTCCTCGCCGGCGAGCAACCGCCGCTCGACAGACTCGCCTTTCCCTACGCCGAGTATTCGGACGAGGATCTGCGCCAGCGCCGACTCTATGTCGAGGCCTCGCGCGGCTGTCCATTCCGCTGCGCCTTTTGTCTCTCCGCGCTGGACCGCGGGGTCTGGCCCTTTCCGACCGAGCCGCTGCTCGCCGAGCTGCAGCGCCTCCATGCACGCGGCGCGCGTCGCTTCACCTTCGTCGACCGCACCTTCAACCTCGCGATCGAGCGCGCCGAGTCCATCCTGGGGTTCTTTCTGGGGCTGCTGCGGGCGCGACCGGATGACCCGGTGTTCGTGCATGTGGAGCTGATCCCGGATCATCTGCCCGAGCGTCTGAAGGCCTTGCTGGCGGCCTTCCCGCCGGGCTCGCTCCAGCTCGAGATCGGTGTGCAGACCTTCAATCCAGAGGTGCAGGCGCTCATCTCGCGACGCCAGGACAACGCGCTCACCGAGGCCAATCTGCGCTGGCTGCGCGCGCAGACCGCGGCCCATCTCCATGCCGACCTGATCATCGGCCTGCCGGGCGAGGATCTCGACTCATTCGCCGCCGGCTTCGACCGTCTGGTGCGCCTGGGTCCGCAGGAGATCCAGGTCGGCATCCTCAAGCGGCTGCGCGGTGCGCCCATCCATCGCCAGAGCGCGCGCTTCGACCTGCGCTTCAGCCCGGATCCGCCCTATGGGGTGCGCTCGACCGACCACATCGACCCGGCGACCATGGAGCGCCTCACCCATTTCGCGCGTTTCTGGGACCGCGTCGGCAACTCGGGTCGATTCAGTCGGACCCTCCCGATCCTGCTGGGCGACTCACCCTGCGCGCGCCTGCTGACCTGGTCCGATTGGCTGCATGCGCGTCTGGGCCGCAGTCACGCCATCCCACTCGAGACGCTCTACGAGGGCCTCTACGAATGGCTGGCGGCACGGGGCGACGCTGAGATGGCCGGCGCGGCCTTGCTGGCCGACTATGCGGCGAGCGGCGCCCGCGGTCGGCTCTCATTCGGGGCCACCCCATCGTCTCTTGGGTCGAGGGACTCTGCCAATGGCGTCGCGACGCCACGGCGGCAGGTGCGTCATCTGAGCCGTGACGCCGCCTTGATCGACCGCGAGTCCCGACATCAGGTCGAGACCATGGAACCTGAAACAGCCGCGATCGTCTGAGCATCTGCAACGAAACATTGGATATCCTGATCACATTGACATCCTGGAGCGCTTCATGAAGACACCCCGTATGCTCGCCATGACATTGGCCATCTCCGGACTCGCCTACGCCTTCGGCTCAGTGGCCGACGATGACTTTTATGGCGTCATCGAGACTCGACCCGCGAACGGTCATGTCGGTGAGTGGGTCATCGGTGGACGCACCTTTAGTGTCACCGATCGGGTTCGGCTGAACACCGACGATGGTCCGCTCGATGTCGGTGTCTGCGTCTCGGTGGATGTCGAGGGTGGCAATGTCGAAGAGATCGAGAGCGAGGACGCCGAGGATTGCGCCCGAGCACGCCCGGTTTGATCGCGAGGTGTGATGATGATGGATCCGAAACGACTGCTTGATGAGTTGGTTGGCAGTGGGGTCGCCGGCGGTTTTGCCGGGGGCTTGGCCGGCGGGGCGCTGACCGGTCTGCTGACTGGCAAGAAGGGCAAGACTGGCAAGAAGCTCGTCGGCAATGCCGCGAAGCTGGGCGGCCTGGCCCTGGTCGGTGGCTTGGCCTACAAGGCGTGGCAGAGCTATCAACAGGGCACCCAGTCCGCGCCGAGCAGCGAGCTACTGCCGCCGCCGAGCGGAAGCCCCTTCCTGCCTGCGGCGGGCGAGGATGCGCGGACCTCTGAGCTGGCCCTTCTGCTGGCGCGCGCGATGATCGCCGCGGCCAAGGCCGATGGTCAGATCGATGTCCAGGAGAGCCAGGCGATCCTCAATCGGATCAATGGTCTTGCACTACCGGCGGAGGACAAGGCCTTCCTGTTCGAGGAGTACGGACGCCCGCTCGACATCAGCGCACTGGTCACGGACGTGCGCTCGCCCGAGCAAGCCGCCGAGGTCTATGCCGCCTCTGCTCTCATGGTCGATCCACCCTCGCCCCCGGAGCGGATCTACCTGGATACGCTCGCGCGTGCCTTGAGCCTCGACGCCGCCCTTGCACGACAGATCGAGACGATGCTGTCGGACAGCCGCATGGCATGAGCCGCGACCCTGCGGACACCCGCGGCGGTCGAGCCTGATGGTCCTTGGCCGCGCGCCTGCGCGGTGGTGGAGGCGCGCGGGCGAGACCCTCGAGGCAGGCCGTTGCCAGGGTCGAGCCGATTCACTGGGGAGCGCTTGCGCGGCCACGAAACCCGCGTGGGTCGATGCCGAGCTTGCGCATGCGCCCGCGCAGTGTCTCCGGATTGATGCCAAGCAGACGGGCGGCGCCAAAGGGTCCTTCGATTCGTCCGAATGTCTTGATGAGCGCGCGCTCGATGTGGCGCCGGTTGATCGTCGCGAGCGGCTCGATCTCCATCGCTGGCACCGGTGAGGGCGCGCGCGCGGCTGGCGCGGGGCTGATTGGGTCGGTCCCGAGCGCGCGCTCGATCGCCAGGCTTCGCCCATCGCCGAGAATGGCCGCGCGCTCGATGACGGCGGCAAGCTCGCGGACGTTGCCGGGCCAGGGATAGTCGATGAGACGGCCCGTCTGCTCGGGCGTGGGCAGCCGCGGTGTCAGGCCGAGTCGCTCGGCCGCGCGCAGCGCAAAGTGGGTGGCCATGGCCGGGATGTCCTGGGGACGCTCGCGCAGCGCCGGGAGCTGGATCGGGAAGACGTTGATCCGATACCAGAGATCCTCGCGGAAGTGGCCATCCTGGACCATCGCCCGCAGGTCACGATGGGTCGCCGCGACGACCCGGACCTCGACACGCAGCTCCTGTTGGCCGCCGACCCGTTGGAAGGTCCCGTCCTGGAGGATCCGCAGCAGGCGCACCTGTACCGCCGGGGTCAGCTCGCCGATCTCATCGAGAAAGAGCGTTCCCCCGTCGGCGCGCTCGAACCAGCCTTGACGACGCGTGGCCGCGCCCGTGAAGCTGCCGCGCTCATGACCGAACAGCTCGGAGTCGACCAACTCGGCCGGGATCGCACCGCAGTTGACCCGTAGAAAGGGACCACTGGACCGCTCCGAGCCGGCATGGATGGCCCGAGCGATCACCTCCTTGCCTGAGCCGGTCTCGCCGAGGATCAAGACCGGAGCGTTGGAGCGGGCGACCAGCTCGACGCCCCGCATGACCTCCTTGAGTCCGCTTCCCGCGCCGATCAGTGTGTCGGCGATGTCCTGTCGTCCGAGACGGCTCAACAATGAGCGACGATCCGCCTCCGCGGCTTCACGCAGCGTGATCAGCTCACGCAGCTGCTGGTCGTTGCGCAAGGTCACGGCGATCGGCTCGCGCAGCGCGATCGTCAGTGGCTCGTGCTCGGGCTGAAAGGTTCCGGGTAGGTCGGCACCCAGGATCAGGGCGCCGAGCGGCTCATCCTCGATCGCGAGCCCGGTCGCCAGGGTGTCGCCCCGCCAATCCGCTGGCAGCAGCCCGGGCACGGCTTGGCCGATCGTCTCGGCAGGGCCGCGGGTCGAGCCTTCAGTCAGACACCAGCGCAACAAGGTGTCCCGAGCGAGTCCGGATACCGGCATCGGCTCACCGCGGCACATTGCATCGCCACCGATCCGAGCGGCCGTGCGCAAGCAGGCGCGCTCTGGGTCCAGGCTCAGGATCAGCAGACGATCGAATGGCAGGCGTCGGCGGATCACCTCGGCGATGCCGGGGATCGCCTCGTCGAGGCGACGGCGGATGGCGCCGAGGCGCCAGATCTCGAGGAGCAGTGGGGTGAAATGAGTCATGGCTTCGTGGTCGCACCCCTGCTCCAGCGACTGGGAGGAGTGGGTGTGTGCTCAAAGCTCGACGACATAGGGCTGATCCGGGACCAGGTTGTACTCGGCGCGATAACCCAGCTCGGCCTGCTTGTCGAGTGAGGCCCAGGGACGGGTCGAGTCGCTGTCGTAATTGAAGCACAGCGTGGGTGGCTGATGCACCGAGCGGGTAATGATGCGGTGCACGGCTTCGGCGTCGGGGTGGGCGAACTTGTCGCCATTGGTGCTGATCAGGAAGCGCGGGCTATCGATCAAGGTGAGCAGCGCATCGCTGATGTTCCCCGCGCTACCGTGATGGGCGACCTTCACTGCATCGACCTTCAGGATCGGCTCGCCCCGCTGTGCCAGCAGGCGCTCGAGCGATGCAGTGATCACATCCTGGTGCGCATCGGCCAGGAAGAGGCATGATTTGCCGCCGTACTCGGCCAGGAAGGCGATGGAGCTGCCATTCGCGGCGGCATCATCGATCTTGAGCTGGCGCTCCAACAGGGCATCGAGCATGGAGTTGGCACCGAGCAACCCTTGACCGGGACGATATGCCTTGCGCGCCGCCAGGCTGCTCCAGGCGGCGTCGAGGTCGCCGGGTGTGACCTTTGGGCCCAGGTCCTTCTTCCATTTCTCCCGCAGCTTGTCCAGCTTGCCGCGCGTCGGCGAGAGCAGGGTCAATCTCATACCATCCTCGTCTACCAGGGTCCATTCCGGCAGTGGCCCCTCATCGGCGACGACGACGGCCTGGCCTGCGAAGGCATGGTTCCATTGACCCGGCTGAAAGCGACGGACGATCAGCGCACTCAGGAATTCGCCTTGCTTGCCGCCCAAGACCCGACCGCCAGGCTGCAGATGACTCCAGCCATTGAACCAGATATCGATCACGCGGATGGGGACGGGGTGATTGGCGAACAGCCGAATGACGCCCTCGATGTGGTCGGCATCCACATGACTCATCACCACCAGCTCGAAGCGCCGATCCCCTTGCGGAAGCGCGTTCAGACGGGTCTCCAAATGACGATAGGTGGCGATTGGGCCGCCGTCGATGAGTAGGCGCCGGGTGCGTGAGGCATCGCCGTACTCTACGATCAGGCAGTCGCCATGATAGGCCGGCAGCATCTCGATGCGAAAGAATTGCTCGGTACGCATGGTCGGAATGTCCACTCAAAGCCGCCAGTCCGCATCGCCAAAGGCGACGATGCATAGCGCCATCGGCAGGCTCTCCAACAGCGCCTTGCGCTTGACCTCGCGCAAGACCTCGCCAAGGCACGGCTGTCGATCGAGATCAGGCCGAGCACGGTCCCGCGCACGACTGGCCAACAAGCCGGCCAGCAGGGCCTCACCAACCTTCACCGCATGCGGGCCGAACACCGTGGCGATGGTCGAGACGATCGCTGCCGCCCCGGCCTGCCTGAAATAGCGGATATGGCTGGCATACTGCTGGGCCGTGCTGGCGACGTCGCAACCGAGCAGCATCACCAGTGGGTAGGGACCCTCGAGATGCACGTATTCGCGTGGTAGACGCAGTGTCTTGAACGGTTTTCCGCCGATCTCCAAGGCAATATCCTGTTTGTCCCCGGTGTTGTGCGGAAAGGCGACCAGCAGGGTCGGGTGGCTGCCTGAGACGGCCGCTTTCCACTCATCCCAGTCCTTCACCTCCCGTACCGGCCCATCGAGATGCCCCTGCAAGATTCGGATGATCGGACTGACCTCCTCCTGCGTCAGCTCGATGCTGTAGCCGACCAAGGCGGCCTGGTCCAGCTGGAGCCGCACACGGTTGCCCGCGGGCTCGGCCTGGACGATCACCTCCGCTTCGCTGGGCTTGGCGATTGCCGGGTTGTAAAGATGGCGCTCGATCACCTTGCGCAGACTCCAGAAACCCATCGGACAGACGTGCCGACGCGGCGCTCTCTGTCCGTCGCAATCGCTGGGGCAGGCACCTGAGGCCAGTGCCTCGAGCGCGTTGGGGCAAAGCTTGACGCTGCACTCATCGTCCGGTGGCTCATACTGGTAGATCAGCTCGAACGGCACCACAGCGTCGGCGCGAGTGCTGATGATCTGCAGATGAGTGGCCTCCTCCACATCCATGCCCCCCTCGCGCAGTGGCTGCAGCTGATCCATCACCAGCGCCGAATAGAGGTCGGCCCCGAGCCGAGCCAGCGTGTAGAACAGCCGCAGGTTGTCACCCTTGGTCAGACCCTCGCTATAGTCTGGCACGCTGCGCGCGACATCCGTCAGGAGCTGGTTGATGGTGCCGACGGTTTCCTCGATCCCGCTGAGATCGGTGACCCAGGCGCGCTTGCCCGAGACGCCGGTCAGCAGCGGACGATTGTCGCTATTGTGGTTGAGGACGAACGACGCATCGAACCGGCGCCGCGTGCCGAGATCGCTCCAATGCTCGCGCACACGCGCTTCGATCTGCTGGGTGATGGCTTCATCACCGCGGAGGGGCTCGTCGGGAAGTGCAACCTGGGCAAACAGCAGCACCGTCTGTAGGACACGGCCACGGTGCAGCAAGGTGATCCGGCCTTCGAATGGCGCCCGCTTGCGGGGTGTGAAGACCAGCTCGGCCACTGAGCTTGGTCCAACCCTGGGCAGCATCAGCTCGCTGACCATCGGTTCATCGAGCTGGTTTGGCTCGTGGAACACTATTTGCAGCCGATGGCGCCGCCGCGTGGGTGGTAGCTCATGCGCCGGGAAGGGCTCTGGGGCTGCCTGCCAGTGCGCCTCCGGCGGGCCGATCCGCACCCGCAGCAAGACTGCTACACCCACTGTCATCCGCCGCCGCTCCTCGACGAGCTGGCCCGCTGTCTTGCGCCAGAAGCTATGCTGGATGTAGCGCGTTTCGGGTTGCTCGGCCGCGCGGGCGGACTCGAGCCCCTTCAGCTCGTTCATCACCTCGGTCAGGGAGGAGGCCTCGTCGGATTCGCGGAAGTAGCGGTAGCTCTCACTGGTGTTGGCGATGCCTCGAGCCAGCAGCTTTGTTGGCACGCGGCGCAGGGGTTCGTCGCGCCCCGTGGCGGCCTCTGAGCCCCAGCCACCGTCCAGAGCCTGCGGTGACACCATCTCCAACCGATCCACAACATCTGGCGTGCCGATCAGCTGGTGCAGTGAGCGCTCGCTCACCGCGAGCCATGCATCGGGCGAGAGTGTCCGCAGATCCCCGCTCAGCCGCGTTGCCGCATGCGAAAGATGGCTCAGCCGCAATAGATCCCGGCTCAGAATGGCAATGACCTCCTGGCCGAAAACCTGGTGCAGCGCCATATCGAGCGGGCGGTTGTGGGTCAGCTCGTCGCCGAGGCGCACCAGGGCCTGCATCGCCCAGTCCAGGCTGGTGCCGTTCGTGGGTCTCACGCACACCACGCCCTCCGCTGACAGCTCACGGGCCAGGAGGCGGGTCAGGTCCTCTACCTCTTGGCTATCGGTCTTCATGTCGTCCAAGAGCAGCGCCACTGCTGCCCGGCTTGGCGATCCCTTCGTCAGTAGTCGGGCCGTCACCTGTCGGAGTCCGCCCAGGCAGACCAGTATCTCCACGCGCGGCTGCATCCGGTCTGCCACCGTGAAGCGATAGGGCCAAGGCTCTCGCCAGTTGGCCTGGAAGCCCGAAAAGGCTTCGGCCAGTGGATCGCCCGGCAAGACCGAGAAATGGAATGGGAGCTGCCAGTCGATCCGCCCGTCGGCGGCGAAGACATCGACGACGAACACGCTGCCAGCACCCACTGACGGCTGCTGCAGCGTGCGCAGCATCGGCACCAAACGGCTCCAGCCGCGGCGCTGGCCGCGGACCGCGATACGCGTTCCCCAGGGTGATGCGTCGAGAGATCTCTGCCAGGCCTCGGCCAGCGCGACCGCGGATGGAACGCTGGCCAGCGCTTTCAGCGAAGGCATCTGCCATTCCACGACCGAGTCATCATCACGCATGGTCGTGATCAGGTCGCTCGCGAGCTCGATCCAGCGGTGCTCCGATTCGACCTCGACCAGCGCCTCCACTCGCTTCGCCGTGGCGGGTCGGCGGCGGGCGGCACCTTGGATGACGCCCAGTGCCGCGAAAGTCTGCGCGAAGCGCGCGTCATCGAGCTCCAAGCTCCAGGCGGCGAGACGATGTCGGTCAGTCATGCTGGTTGCCTCACTGCAGCGGCCATTCGGGGACCGGCCATCCGGCGGCCGGTGCCGACTCGATGAGCCGCGCCCGCGTGCGCAAGGCAACGTCAGCCAAGGCGTAGCCCCAATTGATCAGCTGTCCTTGATCACTCTCGGTGAAGCGGCTCAGTCGAGTCGGGATTTTCTCCAAGGCCGCGGTGAGTGCATTGTCGTTCACCAATGCATTGGGATCGTCATAGTCATCGATATTGGTCGCGATCCCCCAGTAGGCGCCGCGTCGGCGCTTGGCGATAAAATCAGCGATCAGCCACCGCTTGCGCAGTGCGCGGGTCTGGTCGATGAGGATGTCACGCACCCTGCCGAGTTGGAGCAGATCATCCTCGAAAGGGGATTCATCGATCTTGAAGGGCGCCCCCGCGTCGCTGACCAAAATGATGTCCACATTGCCGAGCAGTGCTTCCAGGCCCATGTTGTCATAGATGCCGCCATCGGCGAGCACGATACGTCCGCGCAATCGATCGAGGTTGGGCAGATCACGGCTTGGCTTCTCCCATGCATTGGGCTCGGTTTTCAGGATCACGGGCGAAAAGATGGGCGGGAAGGCGCTCGAGGCAGCCACCGCATGCGCAAGCGAGACCTGGGTGCTCGAGGAGATGCCCAGGGAGTAGTCGGCGATGTAATCCTGATGGAAACGAAAGCTGCGCCCGGTCTGCATGTTGGTTGCGTAGAAGATGAAGTCGGGCACGGTGTCTTGCTTGGGACTCGGCAACGCCCGCAGCAGCGTCTCGCCGAACAGGTCCTTGGCGTAGCGTTTGGAGAGAAACTCGCCGGTTGTCATGAATGGCACGAGATGCCCCATGAGGGCGGTCCCGATGTCGATGGTATGGCGGCAAAACTCCCGCACCGGTCGCGCGACGACCTGCTCGAGGTTGCTGGCGCGACCATCCTCGAAGCTCAACTCGCGCCAGCGATGCGCAAGGATACCCGCCAGGATCGAGCCCCCCGAGACACTGGTGATTCGGCTCAACCGACCAAGCAGCCCGGCCTCATTCAACCGCCAGAGACTGCCCAGTCCGAACAGCGTTGCCCGGAACCCGCCGCCAGATAACGCCAAGCCGATCTTCAACTTGCCTTCCGAGCCCATGCCATTTCTCCCCGATGGTTGCCATTGCGAAGTGGAGACAGCCTGACCTCTCGGCAGTATAGCCCTTGCCAGAGGACAGACACCCGGTTGTCGCGGAGTTGGCCTGGGCCGCGCGCACTGGCGAGATGCTGGTCACAGGGCGCGGGAGCGGGCACCGGAGCCAAGACTGGCGCCTTGGCATGGATCCTGGGCATCCTGTCGAAAAGCATGCCATAAGACGGTAATACCGTTGAATAAAACGGCTTTTCCGTGAAATGAATGGCCTCTTTGGTTTGGTGTGGTGCGACTCGAGCCTGGCGGTGGGCGGGGTCGCTTGAAAGTGGTATTGCAAGTGCTTGATCATGATCAGTAAGAGCAGATGGCAAGGGCGCTTGCGACGAGCTTGGATCAGGCCTGGATGGCAATCGACGCCGGCGGCGATGTGTCGTCGGGAGCTGGCACGCTTCATGAGTTCATCGAGTGCACACTCGTTTCATCCTCACTCGGAGCTTGCTCATGGTCCGCTCTGCCTTCTCTGCCGTCGAATCCTTCTACGATGTCTATCGTCGCCGTCTACACTTTTGGGTGGCGCTGGTTGGTTTGACCCTGATCCTCATCCTGGTGCATGGGGCCTTGCAGGATGCGGGATGGATCATGGTCCCGGAGAGCTCGCTCGCGACGAGTGTCATCCTCGCGGTCTTTGCCACGGCCCTGGCCTGTGAGTATCTGGATTCCAGCCTCGGCATGGGCTATGGGACGACACTGACCCCCTTGCTGCTGCTGGCGGGATTCGAGCCCCTGCAGATCGTCCCGGCGGTGCTCTTCTCGGAGCTCTTGACTGGCGTGGCGGCGGGCGTGATGCATCATCGCGACGGTAACATCGACCTCATGCGTGATCCTGCGGCCCGTCGCACCTTTGGACTGCTCGCTGGACTGAGCGCGGTCGGGGCGATCGCGGCTGTGCTGGTCGCGATCAAGATCTCAGCGACCTGGTTCGGGATCCTGATCACGGGGATCGTCCTGACCATGGGTGTGGTGACGGTCGCGACAGCACGTCGACGGATCCGTTACCGGCCCAGCGGTATCCTGGCGATCGGTCTGGTCGCGGCCTTCAACAAGGGGGTGAGTGGTGGTGGCTACGGGCCATTGGTGACCTCGGGCCAGGTCGTCTCGGGCGTTCCAGCCAAGCACGCCGTGGCCATCACCTCCGTGGCCGAGTCCTTCACCTGCGCCGTGGGCCTGCTGGCCTATGTGGTTCTGAAGGGTGGGATCGACTGGTCACTGACACTGCCATTGGCCGCGGGCGCGCTCTTGTCGGTCCCGATCGCGACGGCGACGGTCAAGCGTCTACCCGAGTCCTGGCTGCGCCTCTCGGTCGGTGTTCTGACGCTGGCGTTGGGTCTGGTCTTGCTGGTCAAGCTGATTGGGTGATCCGAGTATCAACTGCGGATCCCAGCGCAATTCCGCCCCGACAGTCTCTTGGAGATCAATTACACTACTCCCGCGACCGGATGCGAGTCGACAGAGCCATCCAGGGGGCGGCAGGAACTCTAGTCTGCACGTCTCGATCGCATTGAAGACGCCTTCATCCAGGGTGGCGGCTTCGACCGGCGCGAGCGGTCGAGCCTGAGCTTGATCTTCTCCGGCATCGTGACGAGTGGCACACTGTCCTGGAGTCCGATCGGGGACGCACCATCCCTTGATGGTCTCCTGCTGGGCATCCGCGGTGAAATGCTGGTCGTCAAGACGAAGAGTCTGCGCATTGCCATGAACCATCCTTGGAAATCCGTGCTGCGCACGCCGGAAGGCAGCGTCCTGCTGATCGGACTTGGTCTTTGCGTGGCATTGGCGATCACCTTGGTCGTCAGTTCATTGTGGTCGGTCAAGGCGGCTCAATGGCTTGCGTCCTTGATCGCGAGCAACCTGGTTTTCGGGCGTGTCGCCTCGATGTCGCTCGGCTACGCCATCGGGCTCGATACCTTCGCGGTGGTGTTGGTCAACGCCTTGGTCGAGACCATCCTGGTATTGGTGTTCTATCCGTTGTTCCTGTTCAGTTGGCAACAACTCGTCGAGGTGCGGGGCTTCGGATCATACTTGCATCGGGTGCGGATGTCGGCCGAGCGACACCAGGAAAAGATCCGTCGTTATGGATTGATCGGATTGTTCGTCTTCGTCTGGTCGCCGATCTGGATGACGGGCCCGGTTGTCGGCTGCGCCATTGGGATCCTGTTGGGGCTGGGCATGCGGGTGACATTGTCGGTGGTCCTCGCTGGAACCTATGTCGCCATGGTGGTTTGGGGTCTCGCCATGCAACACCTGCATGATCAGGTGTCGCGATTCAGCTCCTTCGGTCCACTGGCGGTGCTTGCGGTCTTGGCGGTGGCCGTTGCGGTGGCCTATTGGCTCAGGCACCCTGCGCACAAGAGATCCAGCGGCCGGTGAAGCCGCATCATGCGTTCATCCATCGGGGTCGGCAAGTCGCGTCCTGCCTGAGTCCATGACACTCGCAACCATGCGCTCGAGCATCTGTTGGATCAGGTCCAGTGAAGGTGCCGACAGCCCTCGGTCTGGGACGATGGCTGGTCCTTGATCCATGCCGCAAGCCGCGTGGCTCGGCCGCGCTCCGTGTCTCCCACGGCCGCGGCCGATGGTCGCATCAATCCCAGCTCAGCGCGCCGCCGGTCTGATATTCGGTCACCCTGGTCTCGAAGAAGTTCTTCTCTTTCTTCAGATCCAGAACCTCGGACATCCAGGGGAAGGGGTTGGTCACGCCTGGATATTGCTCGGGCAGGCCGATCTGCACGCAGCGTCGGTTGGCGATGAACTGCAGATACTCCTCGAACATGGGTGCATTGAGTCCGAGGACGCCGCGGGGCATGGTGTCGTGGGCGTACTGGGCCTCCATGGCGACGGCCTCGCGAATCATCTCGACCAGCTCTTGGCGCAGCTCGGCGCTCCAGAGGTGCGGGTTCTCGATCTTGATCTGATTGATCACGTCGATCCCGAAGTTCATGTGCATGGACTCGTCGCGCAGGATGTATTGGAACTGCTCGGCGGTCCCAGTCATCTTGTTGCGGCGGCCCATGCTGAGGACTTGGACGAAGCCGACGTAGAAGAAGATGCCCTCGAAGATCACGTAGAAGGCGACGAGCTCGCGCAGGAGGCGGCGGTCGTTCTCGGGCGTGCCCGTGATGAAGTGTGGGTCGGCGAGATATTGGGTGAAGGGCAGGGCCCATTCGGCCTTGCGCGCGACGGATGGAACCTCGCGATACATGTTGAAGATCTCGCCCTCGTCCAGGCCCAGGCTCTCGACCACGTATTGATAGGCGTGGGTGTGCAGCGCCTCTTCGAAGGCTTGGCGCAGCAGGTACTGGCGGCATTCGGGGTTGGTGATGTGGCGATAGACGGCCAGCACCAGGTTGTTGGCGACCAGTGAGTCGGCGGTGGAGAAGAAGCCAAGGTTGCGCTTGATGATGGTGCGCTCGTCTTCGGTGAGGCCGTTGGGATCCTTCCAGAGCGCGATGTCCGCGTTCATGTTGATCTCTTGCGGCATCCAGTGGTTGGCGCAGGCGTCGAGATATTTCTGCCAGGCCCAGTCGTACTTGAAGGGAACGAGCTGGTTGAGGTCGGCGTGACAGTTGATGATCTTCTTGTCATCGACGCGCACGCGCCCGGCGCCCATCTCGAGTGATTCCAGTCCGGTGGCGCCGGCCCGCTTGATCGCCGTGCCAGGGTGTGGCTGATCAGCCGTGTGCGCCTGGGCGGTACTCGGCATCAGGGTGTCGCCGATGGGAAGCTCGGTTTGGGGGGAGCTATCGGCGGCGAATGGGTTCGGGTTGACCACTGGCGCGGCGCCGGCGGTGGCCATGAGGTCGTCGTTGTCGACGAGGCCTTGACCGGGGCGGGGTGGGCGGATTGTGCGGTGGGCGGTCTCTGTGTCTGTGAGCAGGGTCCAGTCGTCGCGGCGCGCGGCGGGAGTCGCGAGCGGATCGGCGGTGGTTGGGTGGGTGGCCGGTATGGTGGCGGGCTTGGGCGCATTGGCGGTGAGTGGATCGTCCCAGCTCAGCATCTTTCGATCTCTCCTGGTGGATGATTGGTTGGGCGGATTCGGGGTTGATTTGGTTGGGCTTTGGATGTTTGGGGTGTTGACGGTTGGGATCAAAGCCGGGGGTGGTCGGTGTTTCTGGGGTGATCGGTATGGTCGAGCGGTCGGTGTGCCGGGTAGTCCGGGAATAGGGGCTTAGTATCTCATGTCATCGGGCGGTTGTTCGGGTTGCGTTTTGTGACTTTCCATCGCCGGGGTCTTCTCGCTCCGAGGGTGAGGATTGTGGGGCGTGTCGTTGCGCGGCTGTGGTTGGGGGCGTATCTTTCTGGCGGGGCGTGGGCCGTGGGGTCGTGCGGTGTCTCGTCGTTCATCGTGGCTGTGTGGCCGCGCAACGAAACGTTAGGAATCGTGGGAGCTTATGATTAGTAAGGTCGAGGTTGAAGAGGCAGCTTGCATCGGTTGCGGGACCTGCTGGGTGGCGTGTCCGCAGGCGTTCAGTGAGCATGACATGGGGGACGATCTGAAGGCGGTGGCGACGGGTGCCTTGGGCGATCAGCATTTCATGCGGTCGGCGGCCGAGGGTTGTCCGACCTTGGCGATCTCACTGATCGATGAGAATGGCGTCATGCTGTTTCCGACCGAGGAGGCGCGGGCGGCCTTGCGGGCGACGACCGATTGGTGAGTCCGCGAGCGGCGGTCTCGCGGATCGCGGTCGTTGGTTGAGGCGGCTGCGATCTCGCCTTCGGCCTGGATGGATTGGCCGAGATCATGATCGAGGCCGGCGCGTCGGGTGGTCCGCGGCGGTGATGGTGTCCGCCGCAGTGGTGTGGGTCAGCGGGCTCGGTTGAGCTTGAGGCCGACCTTGAGGATGCGGTCACCCTCGACCTGGCGGACGACGAGGTCGACATGCCCGAGGCGGAGTCGGTCGCCCACGACTGGGTGTGCGTTGAGGCCGCGGCGGATGAGTGCGTCGAGTGTCAGATCCTGGTCCGCCGTGCCGATCTCCAGTCCGTAGGCTGCGGCCAGGTCGCCGACGCGTGCCTCGCCGTAGAGGACGAACTCGCCGAAGAAGGCTTGATCGGTCAGGCGTGGCGGGGCGGCGCTGGGGATGAAGATTGCATCGAGATCGGGCAGATCGGCTGGGTCGGCGATCAGATAGATGTAGTCGCCCGAGCGCAGGTCCTTGCACTCGGTGGTCGCGGCCAGCTGTTGGTTGCGCACCACGGCGACGATGCGCGCGCTGGGTGGTACCCAGACGTTCTCGCGTCGCTCCAGTAGGATCGGGGTGTCCTTGGCGATCCGATAGCCGACCAGCTCCAGCTCGCGTTGGCCGGGGATGTCGAGCTCGACGCGCTGCACCTGATGGCTGGTTGGCGGGACCTCCAGGTCGAGCCAGCGGGCGACGGTGGCGACAGTCCAGCCCTGGACCAGTAGTGAGACCAGGACGACGAAGAAGACGATGTTGAAAAACATCGGGGCCTGCGCGATCCCGGCGAGCAGTGGGAAGAGCGCTAGGATGATGGGGACCGCGCCGCGCAGTCCGACCCAGGCGACGAAGAGCTGCTCGCGCCAGGCGAAGCGAAACGGCAGCAGACACAGCCACACGGCGATCGGGCGGGCGACCAGGATGAGGACGGCGGCGAAGAGCAGGGCGTCGGTCGCCACTGGCAGCAGGTCGGCGGGCATCACCAGCAGGCCCAACATCAGGAACATGCCGATCTGGGAGAGTCGGGCGAAGCCATCGTGGAAGCGCTTGATGAACTTGCTCGACTGCAATGGACGGTTGCCGACCAGCAGTCCGGCCAGATAGATGGCCAGGAAGCCGCTGCCCTCGAGCACGGAGGTGACCCCGAAGATGCTCAGACCACCGGCCATGATGGCGAGCGGATAGAGTCCGGCCGACATCTCTACTCGGTTGATCAGACGCACCAGCCCAAGTCCGCCGAGGATGCCGATGAGCGCGCCCAGTCCCATCTGTTTGACCAGCTCGAACAGGACCACCAGTCCGATGTCAGTCTGACCGCTGGTGATCAGCTCGATCAGGACGATGGTCAGGAAGATGGCCATGGGGTCGTTGCTGCCGGACTCGATCTCGAGCGTGGCGCCGACGCGCTGTTTGAGCTCCAGCCCACGCGCGCGGAGCAAGGCGAAGACCGCCGCGGCATCGGTCGAGCCGACGATGGCGCCGAGCAGCAGTCCCTCGATCCAGTGCAGATCGAGCCACCAGGCCGCGAAGAGTCCGGTGATGGCGGCGGTGATCAGGACCCCAATGGTGGCCAGTCCGAGCGCTGGCTTGAGTCCAACACGAAAGTTCCTGAATGGCGTGGCCATCCCGCCATCGAACAGGATGATCGCCAGCGCCAGGCTGCCGAACAGATGGGCGGTCTGGACGTCGTCGAAGCGGATGCCGCCAGGTCCTTGCTCGCCGAGCAGCATGCCGAGGAAGAGGAAGACCACCAGCAAGGGCACGCCGAGCCGGCGGGTGACGACGCTCGCCATCACGCTCGCGAGGAGGACGAACGCGCCGATCAGGATGATTTGATTGGTCAGCTCCATGGCTCGGTCTTGCGTTTAGGGTGTGGGTCTCACGGTTGGAGGTCTATGATTTGGTTCTTGGTTGCGGCCACTTGGCGTCCTGGTTGCGCCGACTTGGCATCTTGCTTGGGCCGAATTGGCGTTCTGGTGGCGTCGACTCGAGACCCGGGATCGGTTTTCCCCGGCTGGGCCCTGGAGTCGTCTCCCGACGTCGCTGATGGCCGATCAGGATGATCAAAGCCGACACTCGCTACGATGCTCGATCCGGTGACAAGTGTCGGCGAGCGCGGCGGTACTTGGCAAGCGCCCCCGAGAGCCCCAACCACCGACAGCCCCGGCACTTCCTGATACGATGGGAGTCCCGACCGCCTCGACAGGTTTCGGGCATGCGCAGCTTAGGGATACGCGCCTTCAACGATCACCTGAATTGCTCGGTGAATTGATCCAGGTCTTTGTCAGCTGTCGCTGAAATTGGTAGCTTCGGACCCACGCAACCACCAGAGAGACTGATAGCATGGCACGCATCCTCATCCTCGGCGCGGGGATCTCCGGACACACCGTGGCGCGGTATCTGAGCAAATGGCTCGGGCGGGCGCACGCGATCACCGTCGTCTCGCCAAATCCGGATTGGAACTGGATTCCTTCCAACATCTGGGTTGGGGTCGGCGAGATGACCGAGCGTCAGGTCACATTCCCGTTGTCGCCCATCTATCAGCGCATCGGCATCGATTTTCGCCAGGCCCGCGCCATCTCGATCCATCCGGAGGGCGGACCTGGCCGGGCCTCGCCCTATGTGGTGATCCAGTATACAGATCCGCAGCGAGAAGGTCAGTCGGAGATGTTGGACTATGACTATCTGGTCAACGCCACCGGTCCCCGGCTGAACTTCGGCGCGACCCCTGGGCTGGGTCCGGAAGGCGGCTACACCACCTCGGTCTGCACCTCGGGACACGCCCTGGAGGCGAACAAGCGTCTGGAGGCGATCATCGGCGCGCTGCGCGAGGGGGCGAGCAAGACGCTGATCGTCGGCACTGGCCATGGTCTCTGCACGTGCCAAGGCGCGGCCTTCGAGTACATCTACAATATCGATCATACATTGCGCGAAGCCGGTGTTCGTGACCGGGCGCGTCTGGTGTGGATCAGCAACGAGTACGAGCTCGGCGACTTCGGGATGGGCGGCGTCCATATCAAGCGCGGCGGCTACATCACCAACGGCAAGGTCTTTGCGGAATCCATGATGGTGGAGCGCGGGATGGAGTGGATCACCCGCGCCCACGTCAACAAGATCGAGCCGGGCAAGATCCACTACGAGCTGCTCGACGGCACCTTCAACGCACTCGACTTCGACTTCGCCATGCTGATCCCACCGTTCGCCGGCCAGCCCTTGCAGGCCTTCGACGCGACTGGTGCCGAGATCACCGAGCGGATGTTCGCCCCCAATGGTTTCATGAAGGTGGACGCGGATTACACGGTGAAGCCATTCGAGGATTGGGAGCCTGCGGACTGGCCAAAGACCTACCAGACCCCCGGCTATCGCAACATCTTTGCCGTCGGGATCGCCTTCGCCCCGCCGCATCTGATCAGCAAGCCGATGAAGAGCCCCAACGGCACCCCCATCAACCCGACCGCCCCGCGCACCGGGATGCCCTCGGCGGCGATGGGCAAGGCGGTGGCCGCCAGCATCCGCGACATGGTCAAGGGCGCCACCGGGCCGACCCATACCGCCTCGCTCGCCGAGATCGGCGCGGCCTGCGTCGCCTCAACCGGCTCGCATATCTTCAAGGGCACCGCGGCGACCATGACCGTCTTTCCCGTGGTACCGGACTATGACACCTATCCAGACTACGGCCGTGACATGGACCTGACCTTCGGCGAGATCGGACTCGCCGGCCACTGGATGAAGTACATCCTACATCATGTGTTCATCTACCAGGCCAAACTCAGACCAGGCTGGTCGATCCTGCCGGATTGAGGTTAAGTGATTGGACAATGAGCGATTGGCATCGAGAGCGTTGACCTGAGTGATGGGCATGGGCCACTCGACGCTGAGCGATTGTCACTGACCGATTGACACTGAGTGACTGCCCTGAGTGACTGACTGAGCGTGGTGACCGCCTCGCGCTGGGCATGCACGACCGGGCCCAGCTCGACAAACACCAAGCCGGAGCCTCAGAGCCGAGGCTCCACATGTGCCCTTGCACGCCAGGGCCAAGCCTGACAAACACCGAGACCACCAGACATGACCGCAAAGAACCGCGAACCCTATCAACAAGCCTACTATCCCCCGGTGCCCACCCGCTTCACCCGCTACATGCGCACCTCGCCGCCCTGGCAACTGATCCGCTTCATCATCATCAACCTCAAGATTCTCAAGCTGATGATGAAGGCGCACCGCAGCACCACACCACCCGCCTGAGCCACCTGGACAATGGAGCCGGGGCCTCCGGACCCCAAAGGAGTCGGGGCCTCCAGGCCCCGAGTGAGGAGATTCTCAAGCTGATGATGAAGGCGCACCGCAGCACCACGCCACCCGCTCGAGCCACC
>RZZN01000266.1 GCA_009929855.1 Gammaproteobacteria bacterium | reverse complement strand
CGAGCCAATCCAGGGCGCGCCCTCCCGGTGCGGTACCGGCAATCGGGAAGACCTGGGTCTTGGCGTTGAACTGCAGATGCAGGGTGTCGCCGAGGAAGGCTTCAAGCTCGCGGCGCCAGGTGTGGAGCTGCGCCTTCTCCGGGTGCAGGATGACGCAGTCATCCATGTAGCGGGCGTAGTGGCGGGCGTGGCAGCGGTGTTTGGCGATGAGGTCCAGGTCGTGCAGGTGGACGTTCGCCCACAACTGGCTGGTGAGGTTGCCGATCGGCAGGCCGGCGGGCCAACTGCGCAGGATCCCGGCGCATAGCTCCAGCGTGCGCGGGCAGCGGATGCGGCGGGCGAGCTGGGCGAGCATCACGGATTGATCGACGCTGGCGAAATAAGACCGCACGTCGGTGCGCAGGGCGTAGACGGCGCCGTGGTTGCGCTTGAGGGCGCGCATCCAACGCTCGACGGTGTCGGCGCCTTGATGCAGCCCGCGCCCCGGACGGCAGGCGTAGGAGTGGGCGATAAAGGCCGGCTCCCACAGCGGCTCGAGCTGTGCAACGAGGGCATGCTGCAGCACCCGGTCGCGAAACGGAAGCGCGGCGACCAGGCGTGTTTTCGGCTCCCGGACGGAGAAGGTGTAATAGTCGCTCGTACGGTAGGTGCCCGCGTCGAGCTCGTCTTGTAGACGGAAGATCTCGCCCTCGAGGTCGCGCTCGAAGGCAAGCACGTCGGAGAGATGGCGTTTGCCGCGGCGCGCGCGGCAGTAGGCGGCGTGCAGGGATGCGAAATCGCAGATTGCGGAATAGATCGGATGCCTCCGCAGGGCATAACGAGAAGGGGGCGGCAGGTCGGGACGGCGGAACCGGACCCGCCTGCCTGTTGATGTTTCGGCATCCTGCCGAGGTCGAGCGGTCCTTTTAGGGGGTGCGCGGGACGCTCAGCCGTGACCGAGCGCCTTCTGGCTTGGCCCCAAGAGCCGGACGGACACCGATGTTCGTGTTCGCGTTCGTGCGGGCGTTGTTCAGGTTCAGCGCGAACACCCCGGCGTTGCCCGCGTTGTTCCAATTGCCGCCGCGGATCGGCAGACGCTAATACCGCTCGACCTGGTTGAGGCGTGCGTCGAGCCTGGTCAGCCAGGCCCCGACGATCGCCCCGACCTCGTTGAGGTGGCGCATCCACACCTCGTATTTCTGCATCGGCAACAGGCCGAGCGTGTTGGTCATGCGGATCTGGCGCCGCAGCAGCTCCAGATCCGCGTCGAGTGCGCGCAGCGCCTCGACCATTGCCGCGGTCTCGGCGCGACCTGTCGGCTTCCTGCGCTTGCTCACCAGGATCAGGCCGCGCAGGGCGGACCACATACTGATGCGGATCTCCTGGCTGGAGACATGCCGCTCCGCGCGCGGGAAGTCCCGCAGCGCGGTGTATCCGTAGGCGATGACCGCCTCCATCTTCTGCGCGACCAACAGCGGTTGCGCGGAGGCCTTGAGCGGCGGTTGTTTAAGCGAGCGTTGCGCGCGCATAGCGGGCTCCGAGCGGCCTGGAATGGCGCACAAGTAACAGGTCGACAGGGTTCAAGCGACGAAAGCCGGACGGACACCGATGCCCGCGCTGTTCGCGAACGTGCGGGCGAAGTCCAGGTTCAGCGCGAACACCCCGGCGTGGCCCGCGTTGTTCCAAGCGCCGCCGCGGATCGGCAGACGCTCGCCGGTCATCGTCAAATAAAACCCGTCCCCGCCGAGCCCTGACGGGGCGATCGGGAACAAGCCGAGCCGCTTGCATGCCTGCAGCGC
>RZZN01000265.1 GCA_009929855.1 Gammaproteobacteria bacterium | reverse complement strand
CGTGGAGGATCCTCACTCGGGGCCTGGAGGCCCCGACTCCCTTGGGACCTGGAGGCCGACTCACTTGGGGCCGGCAGCCCCCAGGGGAGTCGGGGCGTCCTCGCCCCGAGGAAGAACAATCGCGACACGGATCCTCAAGCAGCGCGCTCATGGGGCGTCGATTTGGCCTGATGGCGTGGAGGATCCTCACTCGGGGCCTGGAGGCCCCGACTCCTTTGGGACCTGGAGGCCGACTCACTTGGGGCCGGCAGCCCCCAGGGGAGTCGGGGCGTCTCGCCCCGAGGAAGAACAATCGCGGCACGGATCCTCAAGCAGCGCGCTCATGCGGCGTCGATTTGGCCTGATGGCGTGGAGGATCCTCACTCGGGGCCTGGAGGCCCCGACTCCCTTAGGGCCTGGAGGCCCCGACCCCTTTGGGGCCTGGAGGCCCCGACTCTTCTCAATGTCCGCCGCCCTTCAGAGCGGTGTTCATCGCCTCGATGGTGTCCTTGGCATCGCCGAAGACCAGCGAGGTGTTCTCCTGATAGAAGAGCAGATTGTCGATCCCGGCATAACCCGGACGCATGGAGCGCTTGAGGAAATAGACCTGCCGCGCCTTGCCGGCCTCGAGGATCGGCATGCCGTAGATGGGACTCGTCTTGTCCAACTTGGCCGCCGGGTTGACGACGTCGTTGGCGCCGACCACCAGCACCACGTCGGTGCTCGGGAAGTCGGGGTTGATCTCATCCATCTCCTGGACACGATCATAGGGGATGTCGGCCTCGGCCAGCAGCACGTTCATGTGACCGGGCATGCGCCCGGCAACCGGATGGATGCCGAAACGCACCTCGACCCCGCGGGCCTCCAGCAGCTCCATCATCTCCTTGAGTGAATGCTGGGCCTGGGCCACCGCCATGCCATAGCCGGGGATGATGATGACCCGGTTGGCATCCTCCATCCAGTAGACCGCATCCTCGACCGCCGCGGACTTGACGCCCTTTTGCGCGGCCACCGCGCCGGCGCTGTCCCCACCGCTGCTGTCGGTGCCGAAGCCGCCGAAGACGACGTTCCAGATCGAGCGATTCATCGCCTTGCACATGATGTAGGAGAGGATCGCGCCCGAGCAGCCGACCAGCGCGCCGACGATGATCAAGAGATTGTTGTGCAGGGTGAACCCGGTGGCCGCCGCGGCCCAGCCCGAGTAGCTGTTGAGCATCGAGATGATGACCGGCATGTCCGCACCGCCGATCGGGATGATCAGGGTCACGCCCAACAAGAAGGCCAGCAGGGTCATCAGGGTCAGCGACCAGAGACTGCCGGTCATGGCGAAGTGCACGGCCAGGGCGATGGTCACGACACCGATCGCCGCATTCAGAAGATGCTGACCCTTGAATTTGATGGGCGCACCGCTCATCAGCCCTTGCAGCTTGGCGAAGGCGATCACCGAACCGGTGAAGGTGATGGCGCCGATGACCACGCCCGCCGAGACCTCGCCCATCAGGAGCGCAGACAGCTCACCGCCGGCACGTTTGCTCAGGAAGGTGCCGATCGCGACCAGCACCGCGGCCATACCCACGAAGCTGTGCAAGGCCGCCACCAGTTGCGGCATCGCGGTCATCTGGATGCGCAAGGCGACGATGATCCCGATCACCGCGCCACCGGCGATGCCGGCGGCGATCAGCCAGTAGGACTGGACCTGATTGCCCAGCAGGGTCGCGACGATCGCGATCAGCATGCCGAGCATGCCGTAGAGATTGCCCCGGCGCGCCGTCGAGGGGTGGGTCAGCCCCTTGAGCGCCA
>RZZN01000009.1 GCA_009929855.1 Gammaproteobacteria bacterium | reverse complement strand
AGGAGTCGGGGCCTCCAGGCCCCGAGTGAGGATCTTCCAACGCCAGCAGACCAGCTCAACGCCTCCATGCGCCTGCGACCTCAGGATCCGCGTCGCAACGGTTCATCCTCGGGGCGAGGACGCCCCGACTCCCCTGGTGGCCGCGGACCCCAAAGGAGTCGGGTCTTCCAGGATCCAAAGGAGTCGGGGCCTCCAGGCCCCGAGTGAGGATCTTCACCCGCCAGCAGACCAGATCGATCTGGAGGCCTGGTGGTTGCGGCACTGGGAATGCGGTTGTATGCTTACGCGTTCTTTCGATTTTTCAGCGCCCGATCGGGGCCAAAGCCAGGGTCATCATGAAAGAAGGAATCCATCCCACGTATGCCGAGATCAAGGTGGTCTGCAGCTGCGGCAACGAGTTTTCGACGCGCTCGACCAACAAGAAGGATATACATGTCGAGGTGTGCTCTGCCTGCCACCCCTTCTACACCGGTAAGCAGAAAGTGATCGATACCGGCGGACGGGTCGATAAGTTCAGGCGTCGTTACGCGCGCTGATGCACTCGCGCGGACCATCTCTCCGCGCCATGCTCGCCATTGGCCCAAGCGCCGAATCATGACGCGGCGCGCGCGGACCACCCAGGTCCAGCGGGCTGCGTCTATCTGTTTGAATCCGCTCTCTTCCTCTGCTGTCCGATTCGACGCGCACGATTCTTGCGTGACCCCAAGACACACCCTTGCGGAATTCTGAATCATCCGCGGTCATTCCCTATGCGTCGTGCGTTGAACCCGCAGTGTAGAATGGTCTTGCGGCCGGTTCCGCCAACCCTTGGGGCCTGGTGGTACTCGTTTGTGCACGCGACCTCGCCGGGTGCTCGGCGATCGATTGGGAGACTCTAGAGGTGAACAAGATCAGCATCGTCGGTGCCGGCCGAGTCGGTGAGACCACGGCCCAAATCCTTGCCGAGGAGGAGCTGTGTCGCGAGATCGCGCTACTCGATGTGCGCCCTGGCGTTCCAGAGGGTATCGCGCTCGATATCCTGCAGATGGCGCCATTCTTCGAGTTCGATTGCTCGATCAGTGGCAGCAATGACGCGCGCATCCTCAAGGACTCGGACTTGGTCATCGTCACCGCCGGATTGCCTCGCCAACCGGGCATGTCGCGCTCGGATGTGCTTGAGGCCAATGTGCGGATCATCGACGAGGTGACCGACCAGATCCTGCGTTATGCCCCTGATGCCATGATCCTGGTCGTCTCCAACCCGGTCGATACGCTCACCTATCGGGTGTCGCGGCGCACCGGGTGGGATCGCAGTCGGGTCTTTGGTCAGGCTGGCGTGCTCGATGCCGCGCGGATGGCGAGCTTCATCGCGCAGGAGACTGGGTACTCGGCCGTGGATATCACGACACTGGTGCTCGGTGGTCATGGTGACACCATGGTCCCAGTGCCACGGCTGTGCACCGTGAATGGGATTCCGATCGCCCATTTCATCTCAGAGGAGCGCATCAACGCCATCATCGAGCGCACCCGCCAAGGTGGCGCCGAGATCCTGGCCTTGCGCAAGAATTCAAGCGCCTATGATGCCCCCGGCGCGGCCGTGGTCGCCATGGTGGATTCCATCGTCAACAATCGCCGACGGATCCTCTCCTGCGTGGCCATACTCGAAGGTGAATATGGCGAGTCAGATCTTGCGATGGGCGTGCCTTGCGTCCTTGGTGACCGCGGCGTCGAGAGCATCCTCGAGCTCGATCTGAATGCACGTGAACGCGCCGATTTCGATCGCTCGGTCGCCGCGGTGCGCGCGGACATCGAGCGGTTGCGCGAGCTCGGCTGAGCTCAGCGACTGAGATCCTTGAGGTGTGACCGGTCAGCGCCGCGCATCAGCCAGGCGTCGGTATTCCCTGCCAGCCGGTCAGCCACATTTGCGTGCAATTCGTGTGTCGGATGCGCAACCGGCATGACAGCACGCCCAAGCAAGCGAAACCGGACATCGATCAACGCCGCGGACTTGTCCCCGGCCTAGTCAGGAGCGAGCCCATGGCGAGCCAAACCCTCACCGTCACGAACAATGTCACCGGCGAGTCCTTCGATTTTCCGTTACGTTCCGCCGCAATTGGACCGAGCGCGGTCGATATCTCCTCTCTGTACAAGGAAGCCGGCATCTTCACCTTCGACCCAGGCTTCATGTCGACGGCAAGCTGTCATAGCGCCATCACCTACATCGACGGCGAGCAGGGGGTCCTGCTCTATCGTGGTTATCCCATCGACCAATTGGCCACCAAGGCGAGCTTTCTCGAGGTGGCTTATCTGTTGCTATATGGCGAGCTCCCCAACGAGGCGCAGCTGGTCGAGTTCGAGAATCTGATCACGCATCACACCATGTTGAATGAAAACCTCAAGAGCTTTCTCGATGGTTTTCATTATGACGCTCACCCCATGGCCATCCTGATCGGTGTGGTGGGCTCGCTCTCGGCCTTCTACCACGATTCGCTGAGCGTCCATGATCCGCGTCATCGCGAGATCTCGGCCCATCGCCTGATCGCCAAGCTGCCGACCATCGCCGCGGCCGCCTACAAGCACAATATCGGCGAGCCGATCATGTATCCGCGCAACGATCTGCGCTATGGGGCGAACTTCCTGCATATGATGTTCGCCACGCCCTGCGAGACCTACAAGCCGACACTGATCGCCGAGAAGGCGATGAACCTCTTGTTCATCCTTCATGCCGATCATGAGCAGAACGCCAGCACCTCTACGGTGCGACTCGCCGGGAGCTCGGGAGCGAACCCTTTCGCCTGTGTCGCCGCCGGTATCGCCTCGCTCTGGGGGCCGGCTCACGGCGGGGCCAACGAGGCGGTATTGGACATGCTCCTGCAGATCGGCGATGTCAAGAACGTCCAACAATATATCGCCAAGGCGAAGGACAAGGATGATCCATTCCGCTTGATGGGCTTCGGCCATCGCGTCTACAAGAATTATGATCCGCGTGCCAAGATCATCCGCGAGGTCTGCTATCAAGTGCTCGAGCAGCTCGCCGACGTTAATAATCCGCTGTTCGAGCTGGCGATGCGGCTCGAGGAAATCGCGCTGAGCGATGAGTATTTCGTCGAGCGCAAGCTCTATCCAAACGTCGATTTCTATTCTGGGATCATCTATCAGGCACTGGGTATTCCGCGCAACATGTTCACCGTCATGTTCGCGGTTGCGCGCACCGTCGGTTGGGTCTCGCATTGGATGGAGATGCTGTCTGATCCGAACAACCGGATCGGCCGTCCGCGCCAGATCTATCGCGGTCCGGCGCAGCGCGATTATTTGCCGATCTCCAAGCGCTAGGCACTACGGCTCGGTCTCGAGCAGACGGGCGACCGCGTCACGGCTGGCGCCGCGCAGTGGGCGCTCGCTGATGTGATCGAGCGGCGGGTGACGTCGCGCCTGAAGGGGAAGGATGATCAACTCCACCCTGACGTCTCCCGCGATGAAGCGCAGCAGCGGATGCGCGCGACGCTGACCGCTTCCATAGTTGAACAGGCGCTCACCCTCCCGCCAAGGGATGCGCAGCTCCATCAGCGTGAGTATGACGTCCTCGGCGCGATCCGCGAAGAGCAGCAACTCGATGCCGCTGGTTGGATTCAAGGCGCCGCTCAGTGTGTCGCCGATCAGGCGTGGCGCGAATGGCTCCAGCCAGTCCATCGCCTCGAGCGCGGCCGCTCTGAATCGGCGCAAGACGGTCTGATCGAGGCCGCCGGGAAACAGGCGCCGTTGCGACAGCACCGCTTCTTGAATCGCCTCGTTGCTCGGCCAATGTCTCCGATCCGTGACACCAATACGCTCGGCCGCCTTGCGTCTTGCGTGATCGAACGTGCTCGCTCCTTGATCGAGGATGATGCGTGCGGCTTCATAGGCCATGCGCTCACGCAGCGCGGCGAAGCGATCATGTGTGGGCATCGTCGGGTCGGTCTCCGTGTGAGGGCGCGGTGTCTTGGATGCCACCCGCCTGTTCGTCTTGTCTTCGATACCCAGGGCACGCTGATGTTCTAGCACATTCGGGGCATTTCGGGTGGGCGAGAGCGCGCTTGGGCGCCGGGATGCGGTCGTGCAACCGACCGCGATGCCTGAGCCGCGCCGCGTCATGCTCGAACACCGAAAACCGAAACGCGACGAGTATGTTTGGGGAGTGTATGATCATGGAGCGGACGCTGGGAGTCGTGCAGTTCTCGTGGACGTGACTGAGCGCTGGGAATCTCGATGCAGTCTGGTGTGCTTGACTCGTACCCACCGATCATCGAAAACACTTTGCGCGCTGACACTGTTGATGTTCAATGACGTCATTTCTGGATCATGGGACCGATGATCCATTCTTGGCGATCGAGGGCGGTGCTCAGAACGGATGGGTCGTCGCTCCAGTGCGCTCCTGCTCTACCAGTGAGATCATGATGTTGGGCTTCAGGCGCAAGACCAAACCACTCGTCGGGATCGATATCAGCTCGACCGCGATCAAGCTCATCGAGCTCTCGCCGCTGCCGGCCGAGACCCGTGCTCGGTTTCGGGTCGAGCATTTCGCAATCGAGCCGCTGCCCCCTGCAGTCATGATCGAGAAGAAGGTGGCGGATGTCGAACAGGTGGGCAAGGCGATCGCCAAGGCCGTGGTGGGCTGTCGAACAAGGGCCAAGCGCGCGGCGGTCGCGGTCGCGGGCTCGGCGGTGATCACCAAGATCATCACGCTCGATGGCAGTCTGAGCGACACCGAGATGGAGGATCAGATCGAGCTCGACGCCGAGCAATACATCCCCTATCCGCTCGAAGAGGTGAATCTCGACTTTCAGGTGGTGCGACCGACCGAGGGCAAACCCGGCTTGGTCGACGTCTTGTTGGTCGCCTCGCGGCGCGAGAATGTCGAGGATCGTGTCGCGGCCTTGGAGGCCGCCCAACTCACACCGGCAGTCGTCGACGTCGAGGCCTATGCGATCGAGAATGCCTGTGAGCTGATCCTGGCGGATCTGCCGCCATCGGTCAAGACCGTCGCGGTGGTCGACATTGGTGCGGCAACGACCACCTTGCACGTATTGAGCGAGGGGCGGATCGTCTATTCACGCGAGCAGAATTTCGGCGGTCAGCAACTCGTCGACGAGGTTCGGCGCCGCTATGGTCTCGCCCGTGATCTGGCCATGCTCAAGATTCGTGAGAGCTCGGTTGGCGAGGGCTATCAGAGCGATGTTCTGGAGCCGTTCAAGGAAGCGCTGACCCAGCAGATCGGGCGGGCGCTCCAGTTCTTCTACTCGGGAACGACATTCAATCGAGTCGATCTGATCCTGCTGACCGGTGGGCCGGCCGCGATGTCTGATATCGATCGACTGGTCTCCCAACGGTTCAACATCGAGACCCAGGTGGCCAATCCGTTTCGCAACATGTCGGTCTCGCCCAGTGTCGATGCCCGTGAATTGATGCGCGAGGCCCCTTCCATGCTGGTGGCCCTCGGGCTGGCGCTGCGAGGATTCGACTAGATGACCCGCATCAATCTGTTGCCTTGGCGCGATGAGGCCCGCAAGCGCCGACGGATCGAGTTTCTCATCGCCGCTGGTGTGACGATGGCCATCACCCTGCTGGCCGCCGTCGGCGTCCATGTCTACATCGAAGGTCGGATCACCGCTCAGCTGGAGATCAATCGACTGCTGGAGACTGAGATTTCGCTCTTGAATCGTCAGATCAAGGAGATCGACGAGCTCGACAAGATCAAGAGCGATCTGCTCTCGCGCATGGACGTCATCCAGCAGCTGCAAGTCAGTCGCCCGGAGATCGTCAAGATGTTCGACGCACTGGTGACCGCGATGCCTGATGGTGTCTATCTGACGCGACTCGATCAGACCGGGCGCGCGATCGTGGTCGAGGGGCGGGCACGCTCGAATGCCGGGGTGTCGGCCTTCATGCGAGCGATCGAGTCCTCGCGCTGGATTGGCAATCCCCGTCTGCTCCTCATCGAGAACAAGGATCAGACCGGGACTGGGCTCAGTCATTTCCGACTCGGTTTCGAGCAGGTCACCCCTGCCGGGGATCAGGAGCCGAGTCAGCGCGCGCGCCCGGGGTCTAAACGGACGAGCGCGCGGACCAACCAGCGGCGCAACCAATCCCAGTCGGGAGCACATCCGTGGATCTGAACGAGCTCAATCAGATCGATTTCAACAATTTCGGTGAGTGGCCGCTGCCGGTCAAGGCCGTGGCGATCGTCCTGCTCTCTCTGGCATTGGGTGGCGCGGTCTACTATTTCGACACCCAAGCGCAATTGGCCCGCTGGGACAAGGCCCAACGGACCGAGCGCGATCTGCGGACCTCGTTCGAGACCAAGCAACACAAGGCCGCGAGTCTCGCGGGTTACAAGGAACAAATCGAAGAGATGAAGGAATCCTTCGATATCATGCTGCGACAGTTGCCCGATCGCACCGAGGTGGCCTCGCTGCTGGTCGATGTCTCCCAGACTGGGTTGGCCGCCGGGCTTTCCTTCGAGCTCTTTCAGCCGGGCAATGAGCTGGCAAAGGACTTTTATGCCGAGCTGCCGATCCAGATCAGGGTGACCGGAACCTACCATGATTTCGGGCGTTTCGTCAGCGGTCTCGCGACGCTACCACGGATCGTGACGGTCCATGACGCCAAGATCGCCGAGGCTGGGACGCGTGGCGGCGCCTCGCGATTGACCTTGCAGGCCACCGTGAAGACCTATCGCTATCTCGATGAGGCGACCAAGCGATGAGGATGCGCTGGGGGATCGCCCTGGTCAGTGTGCTCGCGATCGGCTGCGGTGGGAGCGATACCAGCGAGCTCTCGGCCTACATCGAAGCGGTCAAGCAGCGCCCGCCCGCGCCGGTCAAGCCGCTACCCGAGATCCAGCCGATCGATACCTATGTCTTCGATCCGGCCGGGCGACGCGATCCCTTCATCATGGATTCGGTCATCGCCGAGGCCGCCGCTCCGCAGGAAGAGTCGAGCATCGCACCGGATCCCCTGAGACCGAAGGAGCAATTGGAGAGCTATCCGTTGACCGACCTGGCCATGGTTGGCACCTTCTATCAGCAAGATACACTTTGGGCCTTGATCCGCAACAAGCAGGGCCTGTTGTTCCGGGTCCGCGTCGGCAACTATATGGGTACGAACAATGGACAGATCGTCGAGATCACCGAGAAGGCGATCCACTTGACCGAGGTCCTCGCCGATTCACCCGGTAAATGGCGCGAGAATAGCGCAGTGATTCCACTCAAAACGACAGGCGGAGACATGCCGAGATGAGCCGCCGGACTTCACCACACCAACCCTGGACTTGGGGACGTCGCGAGCACGGGCGCATTGGCTTTCTTGCCGTGCTGGCCTGGATCCTTCCGACGACTCTGTGGGGCGCCGACCTGATGGATGTGCAACTGGTCGCGCAGCCTGGCAATCGCATCGAGATCCAATTGGTCTTTTCCGCGCCGGTCGAGGTGCCACGTAGCTTCGATACCGTTTCGCCGGCCCGCATCGCCCTCGATTTTCCCGGCGTGGCCAACCGGCTCGATCGCCGTGCCGTGCCAATCGGGGTCGGGGCGGTGCATAGTCTGGTCGCGGTGGAGTCAAGCGATCGATCGCGCGTGGTCATCAATCTGAACAACCCGGTCCCGTACAGCGTGAGCGCCGAGGGCAATCGAGTGCGGATCGACATCGACGCGGCCGATCGTGGCGAGCAAATCGCGCCGCCGGTCACTCAGCCGGTGGCCTTGCCGCAGGCGACTCCCGCGCCCGCCGAGCCTAGGGTGACGATGGCCACTCGGGCGCGGGCCGCGGTTGGGCCGAACGTACGCGACATCGATTTCCGCGGGGGACCGCAAGGTGAAGGTCGCGCGCTCATCCGTCTTCCGACCGCCGAGACCCGGGTCACCATGCGCGAGCAAGGGTCGCGGATCCTGGTGGATATCGTCGAGGCGTCCTTGCCTCAGCGTCTCTTCAGACGACTGGATGTCACCGATTTCGGCACGCCGGTCACGGCCATCGAATCCCGGCCCAAGGGTCGGAATGTCGAGGTCGAGATCCAGACCACCGGTGAATTCGAATACATGGCCTATCAGACCGACGAGCTCCTGACGATCGAGCTGCGGCCCTTGACGGCGCTGGAGAAGGAGCAACGGTTGCGGGACAAGGTGATCTATGATGGCGAGCGGCTGTCATTGAACTTTCAGGACATCGAGGTCCGAGCCGTCCTTCAGCTCCTGGCCGACTTCACCGATCTGAACCTGATCGCGAGCGATGCGGTCGGCGGCAACATCACGCTGCGTCTCAAGAACGTGCCCTGGGATCAGGCGCTGGATATCATCCTCAGGACCAAGAATCTTGCCAAGCGACAGGAAGGCAATGTCATCATGGTCGGTCCGTTCGATGAGATCGTCGGTCACGAAGAGCGCACATTGAGCGCCGACCAGAAGCGCGAGGAGCTGGCGCCGCTGCGCTCCGAATTCATCCAGGTCAATTATGCCAAGGCCGCCGATCTGGCGAATCTGTTGAAAAGCGAATACAACCAGCTCTTGACGAAAGACCGCGGCAATGTCGCGGTCGATAATCGAACCAACACACTCTTGGTGCAGGACACCTTGGCCCGGCTCGAGGATATCCGCTCGATCGTCACGCGATTGGACGTACCGGTTCAGCAAGTGATGATCGAATCGCGCGTGGTGATCGCCAACAATGATTTCGCGCGCGATCTGGGTGTGCGGCTCGGTCTCGGAGCCTCCACCGGACAGCTCTACGGCAACGAGCTGCTGATCGGTGGTGGATTGCCGGGCAATCTCACCGGCTTTGGCAACTTCGATGCCGGACCCTTCGGTCTCGACACCGATGGTGAATCGATCAACTCGATCATCAGGAATCCATTGACTGCACCCTCGGTGCTCGTCAATCTGCCAGTCAGGGATCCATCGGGCGCGGTCAACTTCTTGATCGGAAAGGTTGGGTCACATCTTTTGCAGCTCGAGCTCTCGGCCATGCAGCGCGAGGGACAGGGTGAGATCATCTCCAGTCCGCGTGTCATCACATCCGATCAGACCAAGGCCACGGTTCAGCTTGGCGAGCAGATTCCTTATCAAACCGTGGAAGGTACTGGAGACAACCGAACCGCCAGCACCTCATTCGTCGATGCGCTGCTCGAGCTGGATGTGACGCCTCAGATCACGCCCGACGACAAGATCATCATGGATCTGAAGGTGACCAAGAACACGGCCAACCGGGCACAGGCGACCGTCGATGGGATCCCCATCGACAAGCGCTCGATCGAGACCACCGTCCTGGTCGCGAATGGCGAGACGCTGGTGCTCGGCGGTGTCTACGAGCGAACCAAGAGCTTCGCCAAGGATCAGGTGCCCTGGCTCGGGGATGTCCCGGTCTTGGGTCGACTCTTCAAGAAGGAGGAACGCTTCGAAAAGAATCAGGAACTGTTGATCTTCGTGACGCCCCGGATCATCAAGGGTGATCTGGCTGGACGTTAGCGCCGCCGGGCGTCACCACTCCAGGGGCGGCGTGGTCGACGACGCCTCGATTCAAAGCACTCGCGCTCGGGCAAAATCGCGTTTCCCTTGCCCGAGCGCCCAAAATCTGGCATACCTTGCCAAATGATGCGCGCACAGAACATCTTCATCGTCGGTCCCATGGGCGCCGGCAAGAGCACGGTGGGTCGGCAGCTTGCCGATGCACTGTCCTATGTCTTCAAGGATAGTGATCTGGAGATCCAGCGCCGTACCGGCGTGGACATCCCGACCATCTTCGAATTCGAGGGCGAGTCCGGGTTTCGCGCCCGTGAGCGCCAGGTCATCCAGGATCTGGTCGCCGAGGACCGGATCGTGCTGGCGACGGGTGGCGGAGCCGTGCTCTCGGCCGAGAATCGGCAGGATCTCGCCGCCCGTGGGGTCGTCATCTATCTGCACTGTAGTGCCGAGCAACAGTATGCTCGGACCGCCCGCGATCGCAGTCGTCCCCTGCTGGACACAACGGATCCGCTTGCACGACTGCGCGAGCTGATGGAGGAGCGCGACCCGCTCTATCGTCAGGTCGCCGATATGGTGGTCTCCACCGAGAAGCGCGGCACCGGTTCGGTCGTCAAGGAAATCGTCCGGCGTCTGGAGACCGAGGACGTCTGACGGCCGTCGCGGCCCCGCAGCCAGCCAGAGCGGATCGCACGTCGTGCGCTGCCCGCGGCGGGGCGAGCGCCATCGGGTCATCCCCGGGCGCTGCCCCACGCCGGCGCCCGTGACCTTGCTCACGAGACCTCTCGAAATCAATCGACAAGACGGAGCAACAGCATGGGCTGGAATCTCACCGTGGCCCTCGGGGTCCGGTCTTATCCGATCCACATCGGGTCAGGTTTGTTGTCGGACCCGGATCTCTATCGGCCGTACCTCGCCGGTTCACAGGTCATGATCGTCACCAACGAGACCGTGGCACCGCTCTATCTCGACGCGGTTCGCGCGGCCCTGCCGGAGCGCGAGACCCGCGAGGTCGTGCTCCCGGATGGTGAGCAGTACAAGACGCTGGAGGTCTGGAACCGGATCTTCGATGGACTCCTCGCGGCGCGCTTCGGACGCGACTGCACCCTGATCGCGCTCGGTGGGGGGGTGGTGGGAGACATGGCCGGATTCGCCGCGGCCTGCTACCAACGTGGTGTCGCCTTCATCCAGGTGCCGACGACACTTCTGGCCCAGGTCGATTCCTCGGTGGGGGGCAAGACCGGAATCAACCATCCCGCCGGCAAGAACATGATCGGCGCCTTCCATCAACCACGCGCGGTGATCGCCGATACCGCGACTCTGACGACCCTGCCACAGCGTGAGCTCGCCGCCGGGCTGGCCGAGGTCGTGAAGTATGGGCTGATCCATGACGCTGATTTTCTGGGCTGGCTGGAGGCTCACATGGCCGAGCTGCTGGCACGTGACATGGATGCCCTCGCCTATGTCATCCGACGCTCCTGCGAGATCAAGGCCGAGATCGTCGCGGCTGACGAGCTCGAGGCCGGACAGCGTGCACTGCTCAACCTCGGCCACACCTTCGGGCACGCCATCGAAACTGGTACCGGGTATGGCGCTTGGCTGCATGGTGAGGCGGTTGGCGCCGGCATGTGCATGGCGGCCGATCTCTCGGCACGCATGGGTTGGTTGGGCGGTGCCGATGTCGAACGCATCCGTCGTTTGGTGGCGAGTGCCGGTCTGCCGGTCGATCCGCCGCCTGAGCTCGGGGTCGATCGCTTCCTGGAGCTCATGTCGGTGGATAAGAAGGTCATCGAGGGGCGGATGCGTTTGGTCTTGCTTCATCATCTGGGGAATGCCTTGGTGACCGCCGAGATCGATTCCGGTCTCTTGCACGCGACCCTCAGCAACCGTTCCGGCTGATCCTGATGGCGCGCACCATCCTTGTGCATCATGCCTCTTTTTAGTGCCCAGCACTGCCCGATCCTGAAGCGGTCCCTCCATGCTCAGGCGCGCGAGCCGAATCCCAGTCGGTTTCATGCACTCCGTGATCGGTGCGCGCTCTGATATGGCATGTACTATGCTTTTGCGTTATGCCATGCCGGCGTGGCGTTGGGTCTGGCGCGGGATCCTGAGCGATCCTTGACCGGATGATCGAGACTCGGCTCCCGGACTTTGACGCCCTGTCCTGAAGCAGCCGGATGCAGCCGGAATCGAGCCGGCGAGAACGAGTCCTTCACGATTCGATAATCCCGACAACAGTGTTTGGTATCAGTGAGGTCAATGATGAGCCTTCGTGCCCTTCCGCCCGCACAGGGTCTCTATGACCCGGTCAACGAGCGCGACTCCTGTGGTGTCGGCTTCGTCTGCAATATCAAGAATCGAAAGAGTCATGCGATCGTCCGGCAGGGCTTGGAGATCCTGGAGCGGCTCAATCATCGCGGCGCGGTCGGCGCGGACCCCAAGGCCGGAGACGGGGCCGGCATCCTGGTGCAGATCCCGGATGCCTTCCTGCGCGCGCAGGTGTCCTTCGAGCTCCCGCCGGTCGGCGACTATGGCGTGGGCATGCTCTTCTTCCCCCGCGAGCCGGGCGCGCGTGTCCTGATCCAGGACAGTATCGAGCGCTATGTGCGCGAGGGTGGACACCAGGTCCTGGGCTGGCGCGAGGTGCCGGTCGACAACCGCGTGCTCGGCCAGAGCGTGCTGCCGACCGAGCCGGCGATCCGCCAGGTCTTCATCGCGCGCGGCAAGGGCTGTCCCGACCAGGACAGCTTCGAGCGCAAGCTCTTCGTAATCCGCAAGCGCATGGACAACATGATTCGCGAGTCGGGCTACGATCAGACGCTCTATTACTCCTCCTCGCTCTCCTCGCGCACCATCAATTACAAGGGCATGCTGCTCGCCGATCAGGTCGGCAAGTATTATCTGGATCTGAGCGACGAACGTTTCACCTCGGCCCTCGCCCTGGTGCATCAGCGCTTCTCGACCAACACCTTCCCGACCTGGGATCTGGCCCAGCCCTTCCGCATGATCTGCCACAATGGCGAGATCAACACCTTGCGCGGCAATGTCAACTGGATGGCGGCACGCCGTCACACCATGCGCTCGGACATCCTGGGCGATGACCTGGATACCATCTGGCCCTTGATCCCCGAGGGTCAGTCAGACTCGGCCTGCTTCGACAACGCGCTCGAGCTCCTGGTGATGGGCGGCTATTCACTCGCCCACGCCATGATGGTCTTGATCCCCGAGGCCTGGACCGGCAACCGTTTGATGGACGAGAAGCGGCACGCCTTCTATGAGTATCACACGGCCTTGATGGAGCCCTGGGACGGACCGGCCGCCATCGCCTTCACCGACGGTCGCCAGATCGGCGCCACGCTCGATCGCAACGGGCTGCGTCCGGCCCGTTATCTGGTCACCAAGGACGACCTGGTGGTGATGGCCTCCGAAATGGGCGTGCTCGACATCCCGGAGGAGAAGATCGTCAAGAAGTGGCGTCTGCAACCGGGCAAGATGCTCCTGATCGACCTTGAGCAGGGGCGGATCATCGACGACGGTGAGATCAAGACCCAGCTCGCCGAGGCCAAACCCTATGGCGAGTGGCTGAAGAAGACCCAGATCCGGCTCGACGAGCTGCCGACCAACGTCGGACCCATGTCCCCGGACGACGCCACGCTGTTGGATTCGCAGCAGGCCTTCGGCTACACCCAGGAGGACATCAAGTTCTTGCTGACCCCGATGATCCTCACGGGTCAGGAGGCGGTCGGCTCCATGGGCGCGGACAACCCGGTCTCGGTGCTCTCCAGCCGACCCAAGCATCTCTCGTCCTATTTCAAGCAGAACTTCGCGCAGGTCACCAATCCGCCGATCGATCCGATCCGCGAGGAGCTGGTGATGTCGCTGGTCTGCATGATCGGGCCGCGGCCCAATCTGCTCGGCATCAACGAGGCCGGCAAGCACTGGCGTCTCGAGACCCCGCAGCCGGTGCTGACCAATCAGGACCTGGAGCGCATCCGGCACATCGAGTACAGCGCCGGCGCGGCCTTCCGCACCCGCACCCTCGACATCGTCTATCCGGCCACCGAGGGGGCGGGCGGCATGGGGCCGGCGCTCGACCGACTCTGCGAGCAGGCCGAGCAGGCGGTGCTCGCGGGCTACAACATCCTCATCCTCTCGGACCGCAACACCAATCTGGATCACATCCCCATCCCGGTGCTGCTGGCGACCTCGGCGGTGCATCATCACCTGATCCGACGCGGTCTGCGCACCAGCTCGGGGATCGTGGTCGAGACCGGGGCGGCGGTGGAGGTGCATCATTTCGCCACCCTGGAGGGTTATGGCGCCGAGGCGATCAACCCCTATCTGGCCTTCGACACCATCCAGTCGCTACTGCCCAAGCTGCCCGAGCGGCTGACCTTCGAGGAGGCCCAGAAGCGCTATATCAAGGCGATCGGCAAGGGTCTGCTCAAGGTCATGTCCAAGATGGGCATCTCGATGCTCGAGTCCTATTGCGGCGCCCAGATCTTCGATGCCGTCGGTCTCAACAGCCGTTTCGTCCGCCAGTATTTCACCGGCACCCAGACCACGGTGGAGGGCATCGGTCTGCGCGAGGTCGCCGAGGAGGCGGTGCGCTGGCACCACCAGGCCTACGGACGCGAGCAGATCTATCGCAAGCAGCTCGACGTCGGCGGCGACTATGCCTACCGACTGCGCGGCGAGGACCATGTCTGGACCCCGGAGACCATCGCCAAGCTCCAGCACGCCACCCGCGCCAAGAGCTTCGAGACCTACAGTGACTATGCGCGACAGATCAACGATCAATCCGAGCGACTGCTGACCCTGCGCGGTCTCATGGACTTCAAATTCGCCCCCGAGCCCGTCCCGCTCGATGAGGTCGAGCCGGCCAGCGAGATCGTCAAGCGTTTCGCCACCGGGGCCATGTCATTCGGCTCGATCTCGCAGGAGGCCCATACCTCGCTCGCACGGGCGATGAACGCGATCGGCGGCAAGTCCAACACCGGCGAGGGCGGGGAGGAGCCCGAGCGCTTCCAGCCACTGCCCGACGGCTCGCCGAACCCGGAGCGCTCGGCGATCAAGCAGGTCGCCTCGGGACGATTCGGTGTCACCACTGAGTATCTGGTCAATGCCGACGACATCCAGATCAAGATCGCGCAAGGCGCCAAGCCGGGCGAGGGTGGACAGCTGCCCGGCCACAAGGTGAGCCCGCAGATCGCGCGGGTGCGTCATTCCACCCCGGGTGTGGGACTGATTTCGCCGCCGCCGCATCACGATATCTACTCGATCGAGGACCTGGCCCAGCTCATCCATGATCTGAAGAACGTGAATCCGCGCGCGCGCATCTCGGTCAAGCTGGTCTCCGAGGTGGGTGTGGGCACGGTCGCGGCCGGGGTCTCCAAGGCCCATGCCGATCATGTGACCATCGCCGGCTACGAGGGCGGGACCGGCGCCAGTCCCCTCACCTCGATCAAGCATGCCGGCTCGCCCTGGGAGATCGGTCTGGCCGAGACCCATCAGACCCTGGTGCTCAACCGCCTGCGCGGGCGGATCGCGGTGCAGGTCGACGGCGGGCTGCGCACCGGCCGCGACGTGGTCATCGGGGCGCTGCTCGGTGCCGACGAGTTCGGCTTCGCCACCGCGCCGCTGATCGTGCAAGGCTGCATCATGATGCGCAAGTGTCATCTCAACACCTGCCCAGTCGGGGTGGCGACCCAGGATCCGGAGCTGCGCAAGCGCTTCACCGGTCAGCCCGAGCATCTGATCAACTTTTTCTTCTTCGTCGCCGAGGAGGTCCGTGAGCTGATGGCCAAGCTCGGCTTCCGCACCTTCAAGGAGATGATCGGTCACTCCGAGCGTCTGGAGATGCGCCGAGCGATCCATCACTGGAAGGCCCAGGGTCTGGATTTCTCCAAGCTCTTGGCGCGGCCCAAGGTCGGCCCCGAGGTCGCCGTCCACAACTGCGAGCGCCAGGACCATGGCCTCGACCGAGCCCTGGATCACGAGCTCATCAGACAGGCCGAGCCCGCCCTGGAGCGCGGCGAGCCGGTGCGCATCGAGACCGCGATCCGCAACTTCAATCGCTGTCTGGGGACCATGCTCTCCGGACGAGTGGCCGAGCGCTATGGTCATGCCGGACTCCCCGAGGACAGCATCCATATCAAGGCGAATGGAACCGGCGGTCAGTCGTTGGGCGCCTGGGTGGCGCGCGGGGTCACCATCGAGCTCGAGGGCGAGGCCAACGACTATGTCGGCAAGGGGCTCTCGGGCGGGCGCATCATCATCTATCCGCCGGCCGAATCCGGCATCGCCCGTGCCGAGGACAACATCATCATCGGCAACACCGTCCTCTATGGCGCGATCAGCGGCGAGTGCTTCTTCCGCGGGGTCGCGGGCGAGCGCTTCTGTGTGCGCAACTCGGGTGCCACCGCGGTGGTCGAGGGGGTCGGCGACCACGGGTGCGAATACATGACCGGCGGGATTGCGGTGGTCCTGGGTCCGACCGGGCGCAATTTCGCCGCCGGCATGTCGGGTGGCGTGGCCTATGTCCTGGATGAGGACGGCGGCTTCGCCGATCGCTGCAACCAGGCCATGGTCGAGCTCGAGCCGATCCTGCCCGAGGACGAGGCGCTCGAGGCGCGTGATCATCAGGGCGGGGATCTCGAGACCCATGGTCTGGTGGATCTCAGCCAGGACATGAGCCGTCACGATGCCATGCGGCTCAAGCAGCTGATCGTGCAGCACCTGCACTATACCAATTCGGACGTGGCACGGCGCATCCTGGCCGACTGGGAGACCTATCGGGCCAAGTTCGTCAAGGTGATGCCGGTCGATTATCGGCGCGCGCTCGAGACCATGCAGATGCGTCAGAGTCGTCCGCCACGGGCGATCAAGCAGTCGAAGGGGGGAATCGCGGATCATGGGTAAGCCAACCGGGTTCATGGAGATCGATCGGCGCGACCGGCGCTATCAGCCGGCTGCCGATCGCGTGGTGCACTACAACGAGTTCGTGATCCCGCTGACGGATCAGGAGATCGCCCAGCAGGGCGCGCGTTGCATGGACTGCGGGATCCCCTTTTGTCACCAGGGCTGTCCGGTCAACAACATCATCCCGGACTGGAATGATCTGGTCTATCAAGGCGACTGGCAGACCGCGATCGAGGTCTTGCACTCCACCAACAACTTTCCGGAGTTCACCGGACGCATCTGTCCGGCCCCCTGCGAGGCCTCCTGTACCCTGAACATCGACGACATTCCGGTGGCGATCAAGAGCATCGAGTGCGCCATCGTCGACAAGGCCTGGGAAGAGGGCTGGATCAAGCCTCAGGTGCCCGAGCGGAGGACCGGCAAGCGGGTCGCGGTGGTGGGCTCTGGTCCGGCGGGCCTGGCCGCGGCCCAGCAGCTCGCCCGTGCCGGTCACCAGGTGCATCTGTTCGAGAAGGCCGATCGGATCGGTGGTCTGCTGCGCTACGGCATCCCGGACTTTAAGCTGAGCAAGAAGCTGGTCGACCGGCGCATGGCCCAGATGCGCACCGAGGGCGTGGAGTTCCACACCAATGCCCATATCGGCGTGGACATCCCGGTCAGTCAGCTGCGCAAGGATTATGACGCCGTGGTCTTGGCGGGCGGATCCGAGAAACCGCGCGACCTCGAGCTGCCTGGCCGCGAGCTGGCCGGCATCCATTTCGCGATGGACTTTCTCACCCGCAACAGCCGTCGGGTCCAGGGCTCCTATGTCTCGGACGAGGATTTCATCAGCGCGCACGGCAAGCACGTGGTGGTGATCGGCGGCGGGGATACCGGCTCGGACTGTATCGGGACCTCCAATCGGCATGGCGCCAGATCGGTCACTCAGATCGAGATCCTGGATAAGCCGCCGGAGAAGGAGAACAAGGGCCTGACCTGGCCGCAATGGCCGAACCGACTGCGCTCCTCCAGCTCGCACGAAGAAGGCTGCGAGCGGCTATGGAACATCGCGACCAAGGGGTTCGTCGCTGATGAGAACGGACGTGTGCGGGCGCTGCGTTATGAGCTGGTGCGCTGGGAGCGTGCAGAGGGTGGCCGCTGGAATATGCTGCCCGTGCCGGACAGCGCAGGCGAGCTCAAGGCCGATCTGGTGCTGCTCGCCATGGGTTTCGTGCACCCCGTCCACGATGGCATGATCGCGGAGCTTCAAGAATCCGCGGGGCTGGAGCTGGACACGCGCGGCAATGTCAAGGGCGCGACTGATGGCCCCAAGGCCTATCACACCTCGGTCAAGGGTGTTTTCTGCGCGGGCGACATGCGGCGTGGCCAATCATTGGTGGTCTGGGCCATCCGCGAAGGGCGCCAATGCGCGCGTGCCGTCGATGAATGGCTGATGGGCCGGTCCGACCTGGCCAGATAGCAGGTTCAGGTCGAGGATCGGGGATGCTGGGCCATCGGTTGGCGCGCCGATGGCCCAGCGCTCTTGGACGGGCATCCGTGGATTCGATGCGCCAGCGCGCGGGCGTTCTGCCGCGTAAGGCGAGGTCGCTTGGTCTGACGGATCCTGAGGCTCCTCAGGATCACCAATCGCCGCCGAGATATCCGCGGACTGCTTCACGCTGGACACCAAAACACTATAGACTGTCGTCTATTTCAAGACTGTCTGATGTAGGGGGATTGGAGCTTGGACCGTCAACAGGCCGCCCAATTCATGCTCGAATGTCTGCGCCGGATGATCGCCAAGAAGGGATCCGATCTGTTCATCACGTCCGGATTTCCGCCAGCCTGTAAGATCAATGGACTCATGACGCCGATCAGCGAGCAGGTCTTGAGCGGCGCTCAGACCAACATGCTGGTGCGCTCGATCATGAACGATCGGCAGGTGCGTGAATTCGACGCGACCAAGGAATGTAACTTCGCGATCAGTCCGACCGGGATCGGTCGGTTTCGGGTGAACGCCTTCACCCAGCAAGGTCAGAGCGGGGCGGTCCTAAGGACCATCAACTCGACCATCCCCGACTTGGACGCACTCAATCTGCCGCCGGTCCTCAAGGACATCATCATGACCAAGCTCGGTCTGGTGCTGGTGGTGGGCGGGACTGGTTCGGGTAAATCGACGACCTTGGCCGGCATGCTGGGCTATCGCAACCACAATAGCCAAGGTCATATCATCACCATCGAGGATCCGATCGAGTTCGTGCATCCTCATGCCAAGTGTTTGATCACTCAGCGCGAGGTCGGGGTCGACACCGAGACCTGGGAGATCGCGCTGATGAACACGCTCCGCCAGGCTCCGGATGTCATCCTGATCGGCGAGATCCGCAGTCGCGAGACCATGGAGCATGCCATCAACTTCGCCGAGACAGGCCATCTCTGTCTGTCGACCCTGCATGCCAACAATGCCAATCAGGCGCTGGACCGGATCATCAACCTCTTCCCGGAGGAGCGTCGGCCACAGTTGCTGATGGATCTGTCGCTGAATCTCAAGGCGGTCATCTCGCAGCGCTTGATTCCCGCCGCGGGTGGGGGACGGGTCGCGGCGGTGGAGATCCTGATCAACTCGCCCTTGGTGCAGGATCTCATCTTCAAGGGAGACATCGCGGGTGTGAAGGATGCGATGAAACGTTCGCGCGAGCTTGGCATGCAGACCTTCGACATGGCGCTGTTCGACCTCTACGAGTCTGGCAAGATCACTTACGAGGATGCGATGCGCAGCGCGGACTCGATGAATGAGTTGCGACTGACCATCAAGCTGCAGGGTCACGAGGCCCATGGACGTGATCCATTCGCGGATACGGATGGCTTGAAGATCGTGGGCAAGGAGGGCGAAGAGGATGAGGAGGACGTCGAGGATCTGGCCAATATCTTCTCCAAGCCCAAGCCGTCCGATGCGGCCAAGCCCTTGACCATGGCCGATCAGGGGTCGCCGAAGAAGCCCTGAGTCTATCCCTGATCCATTTCGTGCCCGCGCCTCAGTGAGATCTCGATCGTGGATATCACACCCTATCTGGAGATGATGGTCCGCCACAAGGCGTCGGATCTGTTCTTTGTCACTGGGGCGCCGGTCAGGATCAAGATCGACGGTGTGATGCGATCGATCGGTGAGAAGCCGCTGACCGCGAACGTGTGTCGGGAGGCGGTCGCGTCCTGCATGAATGAGGATCAGGCCCGTGAATATGCCGAGATCCTCGAGCTCGACTTTGCCGTCGCCTTGGGAGATAAGGCTCGGTTCCGCGTCAACGCCTATCACCAACGCGGCAATCCGGCGATGGTCCTGCGCTATATCAGAGGGAATGTCCCAACGGCCGAGGAGCTGGGGCTGCCAGCGATCCTGACCCAGTTGATCATGCACAAACGCGGCATCCTGCTGATGGTCGGCGGGACCGGGTCGGGAAAATCGACGACCCTGGCGGCCATGATCGATCATCGCAACCGCTCCGCCACCGGGCACATCCTCACCATCGAAGACCCGGTCGAGTTCGTGCATCCGCACCAGCAGTGCATCGTCAGCCAACGTGAACTCGGGCCGGACACCAAGAGCTATGCCAACGCGCTCAAGAGCTCGCTGCGCGAGGCCCCAGACGTCATCCTGATCGGCGAGATCCGCACGCGCGATACCATGGAGGCAGCGATCGAGTTGGCTGGCACTGGGCACCTGGCGATCTCGACCCTGCATGCCAACAATGCCTCACAGGCGCTGGAGCGGGTCGTCAACATGTTCCCGCAGGAGATGCACAAGACACTGTTCTCGGATCTGGCGACCAACATGCGCGCGATCATCTCGCAGCGTCTGGTGCGCGCTAAGAACGGGTCGCGCTGCGCGGCGATCGAGGTGTTGGTCAATACGCCACATATCGCCGATTTGATCCGCGACGGGCACATCGATCAGGTCGCCGAGGCACTGCAGGAGAGCGGTGGGGAGGGTGCCATGAGCTTCGATGACGCCCTGTTGAAACTCTACCAGGACGGGATCATCGAGATGGATGAGGCATTGGCCAACGCCGATTCAGCGGCCAACCTGGAGGCGAGGATCCATTTCGGCTGAGCGGATGCTCGACGCTCGCGCTCGACCAATGGATGGACTGCCGGGGCGCCGCGGATCCCCCTGCCCTTGCTCGGGCCAACCTGCCCCAATGCAGTACATCCCCAGATACCCGCCCGCCCGCGCCCGATCCGGAGACGCTGCACGGCGATGCGCGAAGGCGAATGAGAGATGATGCGATGAGACTAGCCATCTTGATCCTCGAGGACGAACCCGATGTGCGCGCAGCGCTGCAACGTGATCTTGCGAGCTTCGCCGAGCGGGTGCGAATCGAAGCCGCTGAGGATGCGACGACCGCCCGTGAGATCACCGAGGAGATCGCGCATGATGGCGATCGACTCGCGCTCGTGCTGGCCGATCACCGCCTGCCCGGGACGACCGGGATCGATTTCTTGATCGGTTTGCGCATGGCCGAGCGGACGGGTGGAGCACGCAAGGTTCTGGTGACCGGACAGGCGGATCAGGAGGATACCATTCGTGCCATCAACGAGGCTGGCCTTGACCATTATGTGACCAAACCCTGGGATCCGGACACCTTGCGCGCACTGACACGCGAGCTATTGACTGACTATGTCATGGCCAACCGACTGGATCCACTTCCCCATCTTTCAGTCATGGATGCCGGGCGTGCATTGGAGCTCCTGCATCAGCGCAGCGACCAATGAGATGGATCGTTCAGGCACGTCCTGTGAAATTCGCTTGGCCCACCCCCGATCACGCGCTACCCCCCTCCAACGTCTGCGGGGGTGGGATGAAGCCTCTGATAATCCCGTTCGATTGTCAATGAAGTAAGGATTTTTCGATCTTTCAGGATGAATTTTTCATGAAACACAAAGGATTCCGAATAGTGAAAACACCTGATATGGCTGCCTATTGATGATGTATGTATCTGTATAAAATAACTTTTATTGAGTCTTTGCTAGCTCCGGAAACGGGCCAAGTGGCCTTTGGGTGAACTTTTTTGGCTGCTTCTGCTCGAAAACCTGGCTGCAAGTGCTGGTAAAATCCTTAGTGCATTGCTAGGATAATCCCACATCACAAATTTCAGGTATTGGATCATGGCCAAAGACATCGCTCTCATGCCGACCGGCACCATCGAATCGTACATCAGCGGCGCCTACCAGATTCCGGTCCTGACCCCGGAAGAGGAAAAGGCCCTCGCCACACGCTTGCGTGACCATGGCGACATGGAAGCGGCCAAGCGGCTGGTGACCTCTCATCTACGGTTTGTGATTCGCATTGCGAGGGGCTATCTCGGCTACGGTTTGCCCTTACCCGATTTGATCCAAGAGGGCACGGTTGGACTGATGAAGGCCGTGCGCCGCTTCGAGCCCGACATGGGCGTTCGGCTCGTGTCCTTCGCCGTGCATTGGATCCGCGCCGAGATCCACGAGTACATCCTGCGTAACTGGCGCATCGTCAAGGTCGCCACGACCAAGGCACAACGTAAGCTCTTCTTCAATCTGCGCAGTGCGAAGAAGCGTTTGGGCTGGTTCTCGAAGGAAGAGGTGGACGCGGTCGCCGCCGATCTCGGGGTCAAGCCAGAGACCGTGCTCCAGATGGAGTCACGTTTGGCCAACCAGGATCTATCGTTCGATGGCTTGGAGGACGATGACGAAGACTCCACCTCAGCGCCGTCAACCTATCTTCCTGACATGCGCATGGAGCCTGCTCGCTTGCTCGAGCGCCAAGACACCGAGCTCAATCAGCGCGAGCGTCTCTACGCGGCACTCGATGGTCTGGATGATCGCAGCAAGACCATCCTGCGTGAGCGATGGCTGGTCGAGAAGAAGCAGACGCTGCATGAGTTGGCCGAACAATTCGGCGTCTCGGCTGAGCGAATTCGCCAAATCGAGAAGAATGCCATGAAGAAGCTCCGACTTCAGCTCGAGGTCTGAGCCCGATCCTGGAGTGGATCCCCGCCCAACGGCGGGGATCAGCCCATGTTGCGGGTCACACGGCTACGCCACCAGAGCGCGAGTCCAGTCAATCCGATGATATAACCAAGACCGCCAAGGATATCGTGCAGCCTGATTCGCTCCTCAGTGGCGATGAGCTGCTCGCGTAAGGGTCGAATCTGACGGGCGAGCGCGCGCTCGATGGCAGCCTCGAGTGCTGGATCGAGTGTCGAGGCCGCGACCGGGGTCTGATCCCCCCTGGTTCCTGAGTCCTGAGGGACGGCCAAGCGGGTGTCGATCGTCTGACTGCCCTGCCCTAGCCCGACTTCGTCGAAGACCAACTCGGATGAGGCGACGATCCATTCGGCGCGATGTCCGTCTGGGGTGACCGCCAGGATGCGATGCTCGACCGCAGCTCTTGCCTCATAGGTGAAGCGTCCATCTTCGTCTGGCGTGAGTTCGGCCAAGAGTGCTCCGGATGGATCGCGCAGCTCGATACGAGCCGCCGAGACGGCACCGCCCCCGGCATAGTAGGTCGAGCCTGAGATGGATCGGCCCTCGGCAAAGGCATGGACCTGGAGCTTGTGCGCGAGTGCCATTTCGGAGAGTCCAATGAGCAGAACGCCCATTCCAATGATGATGGCCAAGCTCGGTCGCGAGTGGATGCTCTGATCCCGGTCCCGGTGTTCCATTGTGACTCTTTTCATCGCATATCACGCGTCCGTACCCAGATCAGTCCACCAAGCTCGACCTGGGCATCCTCGCCGTCGGGATTCTTCAGCATTTCGTCTGATTCGACCAAGGCCGCGAAGCCCCACCAGCCAGCGCGCGGCATGGCGTAGCTGAAGACCCCTTGCGCGTCGGACTTGATCACTTGGGTGACATAGGGATTGGATGGCGGGGTGATGGATCCATCATTGCGCCATTCGACCTCGATCTCGGCGTACGGGATCGGCTGACCATCGCGTTTGACGACACCACGGAAGAGGTTGCCTGTCCAAAGACCATAAGGACGGACCAGTGGGACGATCTCGACGGGGAGCCCAAGCTCGGCATCCCAGCCTGATTCGGCACCGAAAGCATCTACCACCACCTTGGTGTAGTGGATGATCATGCTCCCTTCGCCAGGCTCCCAGTAGGGTGCTGGCTCGACATAGAAGAGATGATCACCCGGTTGAGTGACCGTGTAATCGAGCCGGTAGGTGCGCCGACCATCGACCTCGACTGGCGTGAGTGCCGATAGGAGATCCTCCCGGCCACGCGGTCCCTGGACAGCCAGTCGCACAGGTGTCGCCATATCCATGAGTGGCCCACCCTCCATCGGGTGCGTGAAACGCAGTTCCACTGTGAGCGTGCGCCCGGTCGTCGCATCGAGGATATCGGTGGAAGGAATCAGTTCTTGGAAATGCGCCAAGGCGAGGCACGGATGAGCGAGCGCGACGAGCAGGACGCCACGGCCGAGGCTCGCATGAATCGGGGATAAGCTCATCGAGGGCTCCGATCAAGTTCACTACGGGACCGCTCTAATCAAGCCCCGTGTTATTAGTCATCGAAAAATAATACCACGCTGCCATCGATGTCGCGATCGTCACGCACATCAGGCGTCTCGTCCTGCGACTCCGGTGAGGATCACATCACCCGATCGTCGAGCCCCGCGATCGCCATGTATATCAGGCATTGTCTTGGAGTCGATGAGGAGGCGCCGGCTCGGGCTCGGACAACACCGTAAGCTGGTGGCTGAGTGACAGAAGTTCGATGGCAGCGATATCACCCGGCCTGAGCAGGGTTGTGAGTCGCATCATGAGCATGGTTGCGAGCAGGATCGGCGTGACCGCCCACCGGAAGGCCAGCCTCGCACCGTCCGGCACCCCGCGGGACTCCCACTCACTCAGCCAGGTGTCGAGGGTGGGCAAGGTGACCCGCTCGTCGATTTTTAGAACCTCCCAGTCGGCCAGTTCAAAGCTGAGTTCGCTTGGGGCCATTGACAGGCCAGCTCATTTCGAGGTGCCGTGATGAAGACACATAAGCACGCTGAAGACGGTGATGTACCCATCGACGGTGGCTCGCCGAGGTGTCGCAGTCGTGGGGAATGACTCGAAAGACGCTATTTGCCGATGCAAAAGCTCGAAAAGATACGCCCGAGCAGATCGTCCGAGGTGACACGTCCGGTGATCTCACCAAAGGCGTGTTGGGCCTGTTGCAGATCTTCGGCGATCAGCTCTGCACCGAGGGCATTTGTAAGGGCGTAGCGCGCTGATTCCAGGTGATCGAGTCCACGGCGAAGCGCGTCGAGATGGCGCCGACGTGCCACGAAGGCGCCTTCGGTCGTGCCGCCAAGTCCTGCACGCTCTTTCAGATGGGCTCGCAGCAGATCGAGACCCGCGCCGTTGGTTGCCGAGATCGCGATCTCAGGCCCGGTGTCGACATCCATGATGTTCGGTTGCAGCCCCAAGAGATCGATCTTGTTGCGCACGCGGGTCACCGCGATGCCTGTTGGCAGATGCGCGCGGGTCAGTGGATCAGGGCCTGTGGTTGCGTCATAGACCCAGAGGATCAGGTCAGCCTGCTCGGCCTGTGCACGGGCCCTGCGGATGCCCTCACGCTCGACGATGTCGTCGCTGTGACGCAGGCCGGCGGTATCGATGATTCGGATCGGCAGGCCATCGATCTGGATGTCGAGCGCGAGCGTGTCGCGGGTGGTGCCCGCGACGGGTGTCACGATCGCGCTTTCCTGCCCAGAGAGTGCATTGAGCAGGCTTGACTTGCCAGCGTTGGGCGGACCTGCGATCACGACCGCGAGTCCATCGCGAACGACCTGCCCCTGATGGGCGGAGGCGATCACGTCTGAGGTATCCGCGATGATGGCCGTGAGGTCGGCACCGATGCCAAGGTCGTTGGGTAGATCGAGCTCCTCGTCGGGAAAGTCGAGGGTCGCCTCCAGTCCCATGCGCATCCGAATGAGCCGCTCGACCAGGTCATCGATCAGACGCGAGAAGACACCTTGTAGACTGCGCCCGGCCAGGCGTGCCGCCAGGGCGGTCGAACTCTCGATCAGGTCGGCGATGGCCTCGGCCTGGACCAGATCGAGCTTGCCGTTGAGAAAGGCGCGCTCGCTGAACTCTCCGGGGCGCGCCAGACGCGCGCCAAGCTCAAGACAGCGCGCGAGGATGAGATCCAGGACCACTGGACTACCATGGACCTGGAGTTCCAGGACATCCTCGCCAGTGAAGGAGTCCGGTTTCGCGAAATAAACCACGATGCCTTGATCGATCGGCTGCCCCGCACCGTCGTGGACGGTGGCGAGCGTGGCATGTCGCGCACTTGGCACGCGTCCGATGAGACGCTGCGTCAAGTCCGCGACCGCGGGGCCGCTCGCGCGGACGATCCCGATCCCGCCCCGGCCAGGTGCGGTCGCGATCGCGACGATGGTCTCCGCGGCCATGAGTGAAGACCACCTAGCCCGCGCGGTATCGCAACCAGATTCTAAATGCCCAACGCAGGGCTGTGGCCTGTCTCACCGTTTGCGTTTCGCCGCCGCGGCCTCTTTCTCGATCGTCCGGGTGATGTGCCACTGCTGGGCGATCGACAGCAGATTGTTGACTGTCCAGTAGAGCACCAGCCCGGATGGGAAGAAGGCGAAGAAGACCGTGAAGACGAACGGCAGGGCCATCATGATCTTCGCCTGGATTGGATCCGGTGGCGGCGGGTTCAGCTTCATCTGCACGAACATGGAGACACCCATGATGAGTGGCAGGATGAAATAGGGGTCCGGCGCCGAGAGATTGTCGAGCCAGAGGATGAAGGGTGCATAGCGTAGCTCAACGCTTTCCAGCAAGACCCAGTAGAGCGCGATGAAGACCGGGATCTGGATCAGGATCGGCAGACAGCCGCCGAGCGGGTTGATCTTTTCGGTCTTGTACATCTCCATCATGGCCTGATTGAGACGCTGCTTGTCGTCGCCATAGCGATCCTTCAGCGCTTGCAGACGCGGGGCCAACTGGCGCATGTTGGCCATCGACTTGTAGCTGGTCTCGGAGAGCTTGTAGAAGGCTAGCTTGATCAGGATCGTCAGGACGATGATGGCCCAACCCCAGTTGCCGACCAGTAGATAGATCTTGCTCAGGACCCAGAAGATCGGTTGCGCGATCACTGTCAACCAGCCGTAATCGACGGCGAGCTCAAGTCCAGGGGCGACGCTCGCGAGCTGGTCCTGGAGCTTCGGTCCGACGAACAACTCATCGGCGAAGACGTGGGTCGCGCCCGGTGCGACACTCACCGCCGGTGAATATTTGCCGATGATATAGCGTGAATCGGCAAGTACGTTGGTATAGAAGGTCTCCTGCACACCCCGTGGTGGGATCCAGGCTGCCAGGAAGTAGTGCTGCATCATCGCGATCCAGCCATCCATGACCGCGCGATCGAGCGGCGATTTGCGCATGTTGTCGAAATCGACCTTTTTGTACTTGTCCTCGGGGCTGTAGTAGACGCCGCCGGTGAAGGTATGGATGAATCTCGACTCGTTCGGGTCGTAGAGCTCGGTGCGCTGGAGTTGGTTGTAACGACGCGTGACCAGCGGTGTCTCGCTGGCGTTGGTGATCGTCTGGCTGGCGCGGATCAGATAGCTGCCGCGCTGAAACTCGAAGACCTTACGCACCTCGACCCCTTCCTCGCTGACCCAGATCAGCTCGACCTCGAGTTGGTCGTCATCGGGCCCGAGCCGATAGAGTGTCTGCGTTGCGGTAAAGAGTGCCTCGTGGGTCGGCAGACGGCCCTCGACATCCCCAAGTAATCCGGACTGTGCAATGAAAAGGTTGGGTGGTGCCGGCTTGAACAGTTGGAAGGGCTCTTCCGGACGATCGGCGACTGTCGCATAACCGTTCAGCCAAGCGGCCGAGATGGTTGCGCCACGGGGTGAGATCTCGAGATGGAAGACATCCGTCTCGACCCGAATCGGTTGCTCGGCGGGCGCCGCGAGGATCTCGGGGGCCGTCGGGGCGCCAGTCAGCGCCTCGGTCGTCGTGGTGACGCGCGGCACGTCTTGCGCAATCGAGGTGTCCGGCATCGTCTCGCCGATCATGGCGGGCGCATCGACGCGCTGAGGCTGGGCGGGCTGCCCGTAGTCTTGCATCCAAGCCGAGTAGATTAGGAACAAGACCGCGGCTAAGGCGAAAAGCAGGATCAGACGCTGATTATCCATGAGAACTGGTGTGCCGTTCGGTTGGGACCGGGTCGATGCCACCCGCATGCCAGGGGTGACAACGGGAAAGGCGGCGAATCGCGAGCCAAATCCCGTACATCGGTCCATGGCGCTCGATCGCCTCGACGGCGTATTGCGAGCAGGAGGGATAGAACCGGCAATGATGTCCAACGAGTGGACTGATGACGTACTGGTAGGCGCGGATCAGCGCGATCAGGATTCGGCGCATGACTGTTTCTCGATAGCGACCCAGGCACGTTCGAGGGTGGCAAAGAGGCGTTGATTGGGCATACTCGGAGCGCCTCTCGCGCACAGCACAATGATGTCGAAGCCCGGCAGTGCACTGCGATGCGATCGAAAGCTCTCGCGGGCGATCCGTTTGAGACGTGCGCGGTCAACCGCGCGCTTAGCGCATTTCTTGGAGATGGCTAGTCCCAGGCGCGCATGCCGCTGGTCGTTCGCTCGGAAAAGGACCACGAAACCGCTGCCGCCTACCCGCTGTGGCGTTGCGAAGACGTGGTTGAACTGCCGCGCATGGGTCAGTCGGCTCGTTGGCGGAAAGCCCTGTCCCTGACCGTCATCGGACTCCGCGCAACCCACCCCGATCGTCAGCAGGGGGTCAGGCGCACTCGTCCTTTCGCGCGCCGGGCGTTGAGGACCTTGCGGCCGCCACGGGTCGCTGAGCGGGCGCGAAAGCCGTGGGTCCGGGCGCGCTTGAGACGGCTGGGTTGAAAGGTGCGTTTCATGTCGATGCTCCAGGATATCAGCGTTCGGGATCTGCTCAACCCCGGCGTATGAAAAGGCGAGAATGGTAGGTAATTTCTAGTCTGAAGTCAATGAAGATCGAAGATCGATTGGGCGACATTGGTTGTGGATAAGTTGGCTCCAGGGGGCTAGACTGCGCCGATTGCCGTCGCGCGGGACTGAGATCGTCGCCCTCAGGGGTGCCGCCGACCACGCGGTCGATCGGGTCAAACGAGTCTGGGCTTTGGGGAAATCGTCGTGGGCATCTGGGATCAATGCATCAACCGACTGAAGGCGGAGCTCACAGCCGCTGAGCTTAACACCTGGATCTTGCCGCTGCAGGCAAGGCAGGAGGGCACGCGGCTGCGACTGCTTGCGCCAAACCGTTTCGTGCTGGATTGGACGCGTCAGCATTATGAGGACCGACTGCTTGGGCTCTGTCGCCTCTATAGTGATGGAGCCATTGACGAGATCAGCTTCGAGGTCGGCGAGCTCGATGCGAACGACGGCGAGCACGCGACATCCCCAACCACACATTCACCCCCTGCAACGGGTGCTGAAGATCTCAGTGCGCGTCGGGCAAGCGCGAATCTGAACGCCGAGTTCACCTTCGATACCTTCGTCGAAGGAAAATCCAATCAGCTCGCCAGGGCGGCCTCGATCCAGATCGGTCAGAATCCGGGTACCGCGTACAACCCCCTGTTCATCTACGGTGGCGTGGGGCTTGGCAAGACACATCTCATGCATGCCGTTGGCAACATCATCCTGGCAAATCGGCCGGATGCGCGTGTGATCTATCTGCATTCCGAGCGGTTCGTGGCCGAGATGATCAAGGCGCTGCAGCACAATCGAATCGATGACTTCAAGAGAACCTATCGTTCGGTCAACGCGCTGCTCATCGATGACGTGCAGTTCTTTGCCGGTAAGGAGCGCTCTCAGGAAGAGTTCTTCCATACGTTCAATGCGCTCTTCGAGTCGCGTCAGCAGATCGTGCTATCGAGCGATCGTTTCCCGAAAGAGGTCATCGGCCTGGAGGAACGGCTCAAGTCGCGCTTCGGGTGGGGACTCACGGTCTCGATTGAGCCACCGGATCTCGAAACCAGTGTGGCCATCCTGCACAGCAAGGCGAGCCTCTGGGGTGTCGATCTTCCCGAGGATGTGGCCTTCTTCGTCGGTCGACGCATCCGCTCCAACATTCGAGAGCTCGAGGGTGCGTTGCGTCGTTTGATCGCCAACGCACAATTCACGGGCAAGTCCATCACGCTCGATCTTGCGCGTCATGCACTGCGCGACATGCTGGCCGCACAGGACAAGCAGGTCAGCATCGAGAACATACAGAAGACCGTTGCTGAATATTACAAGCTGCGGATCTCGGACATGCTCTCGGCGAAACGCAGTCGCTCGATCGCCCGGCCACGCCAGGTCGCGATGGCTCTCGCCAAAGAGCTCACCAAACACAGTCTTCCCGAAATCGGACGGGCCTTCGGCGGGCGAGATCATACGACCGTCTTGCACGCAACTCGTACCATCAAGAGTCTGCGTGACAGTGACCTGACGCTCGAGGAGGACTACAAGAACCTGCTGAGGATCCTGACATCTTGAGCCTTTCGATATTGATGAGGAGATCGCGATGGAGTTGATCGTCAACCGGGAGCATTTGCTTCCTGTCTTGAGCAAGGTCGTGGGCGTCGTCGAGCGTCGGCAGACCTTGCCCATCCTCGGCAACCTCCTGCTTACGGCGCGGGCCGATCAGATCGAGATCTGCGCAACCGATCTCGAGGTCGAGGTGAAGGCCACGTGTCCTGCCACGGTCAATCAGGAGGGGGCAACCACCCTGCCCGCACGCAAGCTGATGGATATCTGCCGAAATCTTGCCGACGGGCAAGACATGCGGTTGCGTTTGAGCGAGGATCGCTGCGTCGTCACGGCTGGGCGTGGTCGTTTCACGCTCGGCGTCTTGCCCGCGGTCGATTTCCCACTCATGGAGGTCGATCTGTCCGGTGTTGAGGTCAAGCCCCCGGAGGGCCTGTTACGACGCATCCTCGACAAGACCTCATTCGCGATGGCTCAACAAGACGTCCGATACTATTTGAACGGCTTGCTGATCCAGCTCGATCAGGCCGGAATCACAGCAGTAGGGACGGACGGTCATCGGCTGGCGAAGTTCCATGCCCCGCTGGACCTTGATTTGGTCGAATCGATTCAGGTGATCGTGCCGAGCAAGACGGTGATCGAGCTCAGACGCCAACTTGGATCATCCGATGAGGCTGTCGATCTTTTGATCGGGGTGCGAAACATTCGGCTGGCGACGGGTGGAACCGTGTTGACCTCCAAGTTGGTCGATGGTCGCTATCCGGATTATGAGCGTGTGATCCCGAGAGATCTCGCCAAGGTGGCAGAGGTGAGCAATGATGCGCTCAAGCGAGCGCTGGCCCGCACGGCGATCCTATCGAACGAGAAATACCGGGGTGTTCGGCTTGCCTTCGAGGAAGGTCTGCTGCGACTTCAGGCGCACAATCCCGAGCAAGAGGAAGCTGAGGAAGAGGTCGAGCTCGAATATGGTGGAGAGCCGACGGCCATCGGGTTCAATGTCGCCTATCTGACCGATGTCCTCGGCGCGGTCGATGGTGACCGCATCGAGGTCCGATTCAGCGACGCGGGCAGCAGCTCGATCTGGCGTGGAGCTGGTGCGGAAGACGAGACCTATGTCGTGATGCCGATGCGTCTCTGAGTGGCTCATCCATGATCGACCGACCCAGTGGTCCGCGACTCGTCTCGCTCAGGGTCATGAATCTTCGAAATCTCCGGGAGATGTCGTTAGCGGTCGAACCCGAGACGATGGAGATTCAAATCAGCGGGTCAAACGGTGCGGGTAAGACGACCCTGCTCGAGTCGATCTATCTGCTTGCCCGCGGCCGGACCTTCCGTGGTCGCAAGGCAGGACCGCTCACCACTCGGGGCGAGTCACGGACCCTGGTTGAAGGACGCTTCATCGAGGGAGAGCACAACACGGATCTGGCCATGACCTTCGAGCGTCGTGGAAATTGGTCTGCTCGCCATATCAACGGCGTTCCATGGACTCAGATCGGACCACGAGATCAGCCGCTCCGAGTGAAGCTGATCGGTGAGAATCCTCAAGCCATTCTCGAGGGTGAGCCGAGTCTCAGACGCGGGCTGCTCGATTGGAATGTGTTTCACGTGGAACCTTCGCTTGCTCAGCTCCGCTCCGATCTCCGTCGTGTCATTCTTCAGCGTAATGCCTCGCTACGCGCCAATCGACCGGACCCTTCACCCTGGGATCCCGCTTTGGTCGAGTTGTCCAACCGGCTCACCCGTTCGCGCTGTGCTTTCTTCGATCCTTGGCGACGTCAGTTCTTGGATATCGCTCGCGAATTTCCGTTTCTTGCCGACTGTGATCTGGTCTTCGATCAGGGCTGGGATCAGACATCCGATCTGGTCGATCTGCTCGCTCGATCAAGGGTGTCTGAGATCCAGCGTGGTCAGAGTCTGGTTGGTGCCCATCGTGCTGATCTTCGGCTCAGACGCCATCAGGCACCCGCTCATCTATCCAGGGGCCAAGCGAAGGTTGCGGTCTGTCTCCTTCAGATCGCTGCCGAGCAAGTCCATCTTGACGCCGGCTTGAGCCCATCGCTGTGGTTGATCGACGACCTCGACGCTGAGCTCGATGAGGATGTCCGAGCCTTGCTCGGGCACAGACTCGCCGCGATCCCGGCACAGCGCATCACCAGCCAACCCAAGGGTCGAGGGGCTCAGTCCTTCGATGAGCTGACCGACGGGTATGCCATGTTCCACGTGGAACCGACTGGAGTCCGCCGAATAACCCGTGATCCCATAGCGTCCTCGCGGATCTGAGCCTGGTGGATCGGTGGCCATGACTCTTGCTTGGTCAATCGATCAAGACACCCGTGCCTTGCTCTTCCGCAAGCTAGATGAAACTTCTCGCAGCTAGCATCAGCCAACCTCAGGGACGTGCGATGTCGCGCACAGCGGATCTGTCGAATACGTGAGCGTTGTTCCACGTGGAACCAAGCGAACGGCTGCAGAACCAAGCCTTCCCAGGCGACCCTCGCGGATCTGAGCCTGGTGGATCGATGGCCTCGTCGCAGATTTCAAAGGCGTTGGTGGAAAAGTCCAAGGAGCTCAGCGCCACCACTCCAAGGAAGGGAGTTCAGGCATCCCGTCCAAGCGGAGTCGCGGCCTTCAGGCCTCGAATGAGGATCTTCGAGCAGGAGCAGGCCAGGTGGATGATTCCATGAGTGTCCTGCCTCAGGATCGGCATTGCGACGATCCTTCCTCGTGTCGCGGTGCCCCGACTCCCTTGGGGTTACAGCGATCAGATTTGAATCATTGATCTCTCGATGGGCTCGGTCGTTGGTGTCTGAGGGTGGTCTCTGAGCCAGGCGCAGAGGGCCGCCTTGTCGTATACTATCGAACTTGAAGAACAATCCGACCGCCGCTGGGCCTGGTTCCACGCCGCTTGGCGGCCTACGTCGTGGCTCTGGCTCTCACACCCCTGCCCCGCCGCGCCAGCATGCCCTGAACGGCCACAACATTCGCGATTTCCAGATGACTTACGATTCAACGAGCATCAAGGTCCTGCGTGGACTCGACGCGGTTCGCAAGCGTCCAGGAATGTATATTGGTGACACGGATGATGGGACCGGCCTCCACCACATGGTCTTCGAGGTGGTCGACAACTCCATCGATGAGGCCCTTGCTGGACACTGCTCGAGCATTCGAGTGACGCTCCATGACGACGGATCGGTCTCGGTCAGCGACAACGGACGTGGTATCCCGGTCGATATCCATTCCGAGGAGCAACGCTCCGCCGCTGAAGTGATCTTGACCGTCCTGCATGCCGGTGGGAAATTCGATGACAATTCCTACAAGGTCTCAGGTGGTCTGCATGGTGTCGGCGTCTCAGTTGTCAACGCACTCTCTGATCATCTCCTACTGAAGATCAGTCGTGGCGGTCTTTGCTATCAGCAAGAATACCGCCTTGGAGAGCCTCAATATCCACTCAAGGTCGTGGGTGAGAGCAAGGCCACCGGCACCGAGATTCGGTTTCGCCCATCGGCGGAGATCTTCAGCAACCTGGAGTTTCACTACGATATCCTGGCACGTCGTCTGCGCGAGCTCTCCTTCCTGAACTCCGGGGTCCGGATCGAGTTGCACGATGAAAGCTCTGGCCGCGAGGATGTCTTCGAATACACCGGCGGCATCCGCGCCTTCGTCGACCACCTGAATCAAAACAAGGAACCGATCCATCCGACCGTCATCCATTTCTCGGCCGAGCGCCAGTCGATCACCGTCGAGCTGGCCTTGCAGTGGAACAACGGCTATCAGGAGACCATCTTCTGTTTCACCAACACCATCCCTCAACGGGATGGTGGCAGTCACTTGGCTGGGTTTCGCGCTGGGTTGACGCGGACGCTGAACTCCTATATCGAGCGCGAGGGACTGGAGAAGAGCCAGAAAATTCGTCCGGTTGGTGATGATGCCCGCGAAGGCCTGGTCGCGGTGCTCTCGGTGAAGGTCCCAGATCCGAAATTCTCGTCCCAAACCAAGGATAAGTTGGTTTCATCCGAGGTGAAGGCGGTCGTCGAATCGCTGGTGGTCGAGCATCTGAATGTCTTTCTCGAGGAGCAGCCGGTCGAGGCGAAAGCGGTCGCGACCAAGATGCTGGAAGCGGCCAGGGCGCGCGAGGCAGCTCGCAAGGCCCGCGAGATGACACGTCGCAAGGGTATCCTCGACGTCGCTGGATTACCCGGCAAGCTCGCCGATTGCCAGGAGAAGGATCCAGCGAAATCCGAGCTCTACCTGGTCGAGGGTGATTCCGCCGGCGGGTCTGCAAAGCAAGGCCGCGATCGCGCCTTTCAGGCCATCCTGCCACTCAAGGGGAAGATCCTCAACGTCGAAAAGGCCAGGTTCGACAAGATGCTCTCCTCCGCTGAGGTCGGGACGCTCATCACCGCCTTGGGGTGCGGAATCGGACGTGAGGAATACAATCCAGACAATCTTCGCTATCACCGCATCATCATCATGAGTGTCGATGCCGAGGAGCATGTCTTCGTGCGTGATTCGGGTGGTCAGGTGCGCATGACCCGCATCGGCGACTTCATCGACGCGGCGCTGCCTGCATCGTCGGCCGAGGACTATTGCAAGCGAGCCGATGCCCACTTGGGTGAGGTACTGTGCTTTGGCAATAGCGATCGACTGACCCATTTCCGTCCTATCAAGGCCGTGATTCGGCATCCGCTACACGAGCCATTGTTCGAGGTCCGGTCGGCCTATGGGCGCTCGGTGCGGGTAACGGCCAGTCACAGTGTCTTCGTCTATGAAGATCGACAGATCCGGCTCAAGCGCGGTGATGATCTGCGTGCCGGCGATCTGATCGTCGCGCCCCGTTCGGTGTCGTTCCCGGTCATGGCGTCGGAGCATCTCGATGTCTTGGGTGCGCTGCATGCGATTCCAGAGTCTGCCTCAGAGGTCTGGGTGCGTGGAGCGGCGGTGGCGGACTGTCATCAGGCGCGCCTGCTATCCCCGAATGCCGAGGATGCCCAATCCGCTTTATCGCACCAAGAACTCCCGGCCGCTGCTGGTGCTGAGGTCGATCGGAGCATGGATCAGATCAGGGTGGCCCCCAGCTGCTTGGAGCGTCCCGGGTCGCAAGTGTCTCGTGGCACACCGGCCAATCAGGTTCGACCCCATGTCCGCCTGAACGACCTGGACGGCGAGACAGTCAGGGATCTCGGTGAACGCAGTGATCTGGATCTGACTTGCATGCTGGGTGCCGACCGGGGCATGGCGCGCTTCATCAGTGTTGACGCCGATCTGCTCTGGTTGCTCGGTTTCTATCTGGCCGAGGGGTCCTGCTCTGAGTCCGAGGGTCTCCGTTTCGTCATTGGCGCTCGTCACCAGTTCATCCTACCCGAGCTGTGCCGAATCATGGAACAGACTCTTGGTCTGCCGGTCATGGTCGACACCAGTCGGAAGCGCATCACCGAGCTGCGCCTGACCGATCGGGTGGCGGTGCTGGTCTGGCGTCACCTGTTCGGCTTCACCAATGCAAACGCCATCGACAAAAGTATTCCGATCCTGGCGTTCAACGTCGCCGAGCCGTTGCGTGCGGCCTTTCTGCGCGGCTATCTGATGGGCAAGGGTACGTTGGCAAGCGGCTGCTTGAGCTTTACCACGTCCTCGCGTGATGTGGCGAGTGGGCTCTCCTATCTGCTCTCGTCATTTGGTGCCGTGGCGTCCATGTCGTGCCACCAGCCTGACGATGTGATCCGCGAGATCCGTGCTCGACCTTCCGGCCACCCGTACTGGATCTTGACGGTCAGCGAGTACGAGGACCTCGTCCGGCTCCGGGATGTCTGGTCCGATCTGCCGGGTGCTGACTTGCTGGAGAAGTGCCTGCACAGTCACGCTCACTCAGCCGACCGCCGTTTCGAGACGCTCGATGGCGATCTGATCGCACTGCCGATCGAGTCGATCACCCCAGTGGAGGCCAGCAATGGCCAGGTTTACGATTTCTCGGTCGAGGACGACGAGAATTTCATCGCTGGCATGGGCGGACTCTGCTGTCACAACACCGATGCCGATGTCGATGGCGCCCACATCCGCACCCTCCTCCTCACCTTTTTCTACCGGCAGATGCCCGAGCTGGTCGAGCGCGGCCATATCTATATTGCCCAACCTCCTTTGTTCAAGATCAAACGAGGGAAGCAGGAGAACTATCTGCTCGATGAGGCGGCGCTCAACCGAGCGATGCTCCAGTCGGCACTCGACGATGCCGATCTCCATGTCAACCCGGACGCATTGCCGCTCGCGCGCACGGCACTCGAGTCGCTTGCGCACGATTATCAGCTCTTCGTCGGTATCGTCCGGCGGCTTTCGACCCGTTATGATGGGGTCTTCATCGAGCAGCTCGCCAAGGCCCCCCGAGTCGATGAGTCGCTCATACGGGATCCCGATGCATTCGCGGCCTGGCGGGCTGATATCGAGCAACGACTCAATCAGGCTGAGTCCTTGTCCACCCGCTATGTCATGCGTCTAGAAGAGACGCCCGAGGATTGGCCGACGTCGATCGAATTGACCCGGCTGACCCATGGGATTCCCGAGACACGCCAGATCCCATTGGATTTCTTTCACACAGCCGATTACGGACGGATCATTGATTTTGGCCAGAAGGTCGCTGGTCTGATCGAGCCAGGCGCCTATATCACCCGCGGCGAGCGGCGCAAGGATATCAAGGATCTCGGCGAGGGTATCCGTTGGTTGCTCGCCGAGGCACAGCGCGGCCACAGCATCCAGCGTTACAAGGGACTGGGCGAGATGAATCCGGATCAGCTCTGGGACACCACCATGAATCCGGAGACCCGTCGATTACTGCGTGTCACCATCGAGGATGCGGTGGGGGCTGACCAGATCTTCACCACGCTGATGGGTGATCATGTCGAGCCGAGGCGCGCGTTCATCGAGCGCAATGCGCTCAATGTCGAGAACCTCGACGTCTGATCGAGGTTGCCGTGGTGATTACTCGGGCGCCTCGCGAAGCGGCTTCGCCGGCGTGCTGGGTCCGGGTAGCGCTCCGACCATGGATTCGATCCAATCCTCGACCTCGGCATTGATCTCGGCGGCCTTGCGACCTTGAGTCGAGATCACCGGTCCGATGACCAGGTCGATCGTCCCCGGTAGCTTGCGAATGGTGCGGCGACCCCAGAAATGACCGGCATTGTGAGCGACTGGCACCACAGGCCGACCAGTCCGCTCCGCGAGCACGGCCCCGCCGATCCCGTAAGGTTTGCGATCGCCTGGTGCGACCCGCGTTCCTTCCGGGAAAATGACGATCCAACGCCCCTCCTCCAGATGCTGCTGTCCATCCCGCACCATCTGGATCATTGCCCGACGGCCCGCCGATCGATCGATCGGAATCGAGCGGAAGCGGGCCAAAGCGCCGCCAAACAGCGGGATCCTCATGAGCTCGCGCTTCAATACCCAGCTTTGATTGGGTGGTAGGAGCCCACGCAGCGCGATCGTCTCCCAGGCCGACTGATGTTTGCACAGGACGATCGCGCCCTCCCGTGGCAGGGTATCGAGTCCGGTGACGCGGTACTTCAGCCCGCAGATCAAACCCAGCGCGGCAAGGTTGAATCGACCCCAAGCTTGCCCCAGCCGACCGAGCTGGTGATCGGAGGCGAACAGTCCGAAGATCATGATCAGGATCGCAAAGACGATCACAGACAACACCAAGACCAGCAAGTAAACGAGTGAGCGCAGTAGAACCATCCTAGCCTCTCAGCAAATCATCGGCGACGGCGGCAAGGTCTCGATGGACTGGTACTCCGACCAATTCGGGTGATCCAGACGCAATGGTCAGCTGGCCCTTTCCGGTGAGCACCAACCAAGGTTGTGCGCCCGCGCCTCTGGCCGCCATGATGTCACCGAGCGAATCGCCGATGAAGGGCACGCCCGCGAGGTCGGTCGCAAGCCGGTCGGCGATCTCCAAGAGCATGCCGGGCTTGGGTTTGCGGCAGAGACAGCCATCATCAGGCCCGTGCGGGCAGTAGACGATCATTTCGATACGCCCGCCCAGCTGCGCCAGCATGCTGCGCAGCTTCGCGTGCATGGCGTCCAAATCGCTTGGCGTCAAGAAACCGCGAGCCAATCCCGATTGGTTCGTCGCAACCGCGACCCGATAGCCACCGTGACACAAGCGTGCGATCGCATCGAGCGACCCCGGGAGGGGCTCCCACTCGGCGAGCGTCTTGATGAAGTGCTCCGAATCCTTGTTGATCACACCATCGCGATCCAAGATCACGACTTGTTGTGTCATGGCTGCGATCTCACCATATGACCCCAATGGTTTTCCCGCGGACAGTGCCGAAGAATCAACCAGGCTACCTGTTTCACTGAAGTCGAGAGAAGTCAGCCACCAGCATGAACAGTGCGCTGACCGATTGAAGCAGAGTCAATCGGCTCTGCCGGATGGCGGGATCATCCACCATGACCATCACCTGATCGAAAAAAGCGTCGACCTCGGTTTCCAGATCGCCCAGAGCATCCAGGACGCCAACATAATTGCGTGCCTCGGCCAATGCGCCAACGCGCGCACTGAGTGCCTCGAGCTTGAGCGACAGTTGAATCTCCGCCGGCTCCACCAAGCCCGTCTGGGTCTCGTATGGGCGAACGGACCCAACCTCGATTCCGGCCTTGGTCAGGATATTGCGGATCCGTTTGTTGGCCGCGGCCAATCCCGCCGCAGCCGGTTGCGCTCGGAAGGCTAAGACCGCGTCGACACGCCGATCGAAATCACTTGGCATGGTGACACCGGTCGACAGGACCGCGTCCACGATATCGGCGCCAACCCCGCGGTCGTGATAATAGCTGCGCAGCCGATCGAGGATGTACCCGAGAGTAACGGCGACCACCTCTGGTTCGAGCACACCTGCTGGATAGGCCGAAGCGGATGACTCCAAGAGCACTTGCAGATCGAGATCCAACGGGGTCTCGATCAAGATCCGCAGGATGCCGATCGAGGCCCGCCGCAGACCATAAGGGTCCTTGGCTCCGGTGGGTCGCAGACCGACGCCGAAAATCCCGATGAGTGTATCGATCCGATCGGCGATCGCCAGCGCCAGGCCACAGGGGCTGCTTGGGAGTCGATCACCAGCGAATCTCGGTAGATACTGTTCTTCCATCGCGGCCACGACACAGGGATCCTCACCCGCGCGGGCAGCGTAGTAGCGCCCCATGGTACCTTGGAGCCCCGGGAACTCGTAGACCATCGCGGTCACCAGATCACAGCGCGCGAGCCGCGCGGCGCGCTCGGCCAGGCGCGGGTCGAGTCCAAGTGCCGGGGCGAGCTGCTGGGCTAAACGCGCCAACCGCGCGCTCTTATCGGCGAGTGTGCCTAGACGCTCCTGAAAAACGACCCTCTCGAGCCGCTCCGCATAGCCCTCCAACGGCTGTTTCAGATCCTGCATCCAGAAGAATGCCGCGTCGGAGAAGCGTGGTCGAATCACTCGCTCGTTGCCAGCACGGACCTGATCGGGATCGCGGCTCTCGATGTTCGCCACTGCGATGAAGGCCGCCTGCAAGCTGCCAGCCTCATCCTCGATGGGAAAATATTTCTGATGCGATTGCATGGTCTCGATGAGAACCTCTGGCGGGATCTCGAGGAAGGCCGGATCGAACCGCCCCCAGATCGCCTGCGGCCACTCGACGAGCGCGGTGACTTCGTCGAGCAGACTCTCCTGGATGCGAGCATGCAGGCCGTGGCTCGCCGCGAGCAGCTCGACCTGTTGACGGATCTGCTCGCGTCTTCGCTCGAAGTGTGGCTCAACGAAGCACTTTTCACGCAAGTATTCGGCATAGTCGATGGCACTTGGGAGATCGAGCGGATCCGGATGGTGGAAGCGATGTCCGCGCGTCGATCGCCCGGTCTCCACACCGAGCACGTGGCCGGGGATCAGCTCGGTGCCAAGCAGCGAACAAACCCAGTGCACCGGTCGCACGAACTCCTCCGAGCCGCTGCCCCAGCGCATACGTTTGGGGATGGGCAGCCCCGCCAGTGCCGCTTCGGTCAACTCAGGCACCAGATCCATCGTCCGCGCCCCCGGTCGACGACTGCGAAAGACCAGCCACTCACCCTTGTCGGTGCGCTCACGTTCCAGCGTTTCGAGCGCAACGCCACATGACCCGGCGAATCCCAAGGCTGCCTTGGTTGGCGTACCGTCTGGACCGTAGGCGCCCTGAACGGCTGGCCCACGCCGCACCGTCTCGCGATCAGGCTGATGGGTCGAGATCCCGTGCACCAAGACGGCCAAGCGGCGCGGCGCGGCGAAGGCATCAAGCCGATCGAATGCAATTTCGGCGCTTGCGAGTTGTTGGCGAAACGACTCCGCAAAGGCATCGGAGAGCGTGCGCAAGGCGGTCGGTGGGAGTTCTTCTGTCCCGATCTCGACCAAAAGATCACTGGTTGAATCCACAGTCGTCTCCCGTAACACCGCGTCCGAGATCAGCTGCCCAGTCGAGCGGCGCGCCCCACGCTCGGTAGGCTCCGGGGCATATCAGCAAGCGCGGTTTGAATTTTCGGATCAATGAATCGGTCGTCGGGTCCCGTTCCGTCGCCAGGAGACCTGGGCCGTACGCGGCCCGAGTCGCACACTGGCATCCGGTTCAAGCACTCAACATGGGAAAGCCGAGAGCCTCGCGACGCTCGTGATAGGCTTGTGCCACCGCGCGCGCAAGTGCTCGCACCCGCAGGATGAAGCGTTGGCGCTCGGTCACCGAGATCGCTCCTCGGGCATCGAGCAGATTGAAGGTATGCGAGGCCTTCAACACCTGCTCGTATGCTGGGAGCGGGAGCCCCTTCTCGATGAGCAGCGCGCTCACCGACTCGCAGGTATCGAACTGTTTGAAGAGCGCATCGACATCTGCATGCTCGAAGTTGTAGGCGGACTGCTCGACCTCGTTCTGATGGTAGACATCTCCATAGGTGACCAGGCCCGTTGCGCTACGACACCAAGTCAGGTCGAAGACACTCTCGACACCCTGAAGATACATCGCTATGCGCTCTAGACCATAGGTGATCTCCCCGGTCACGGGACGGCAATCGAGTCCACCCACCTGTTGAAAGTAGGTGAATTGAGTGACTTCCATCCCATTGAGCCAGACCTCCCACCCGAGACCCCAGGCCCCCAAGGTCGGCGATTCCCAGTTGTCCTCGACGAAGCGAATGTCGTGGACCAGTGGGTCGATCCCGAGTCGGCGCAGTGAATCCAGATACAGGTCCTGGATATCCAGGGGCGACGGCTTCAAGACGACCTGATATTGATAGTAGTGCTGGAGCCGGTTGGGGTTCTCACCATAGCGTCCATCCGTTGGCCGTCGTGATGGCTGTACGTAGGCACTGCGCCAAGGCTCGGGACCGATCGAGCGGAGGAAGGTCGCCGGATGGAAGGTTCCTGCGCCCACTTCCATGTCGAGTGGTTGAATGATCACGCAACCCTGTTCCGCCCAGTAGCGCTCGAGCGCAAAGACGAGCCCTTGAAAGGTGGAAACATCCTCACGATCGTGACTCAAGGTGGGTCTCCTGCAACGCCGCTCAGCCGAAAGCACGTCAGTATATCCGCATCCTCGGGACACGTCTCAGCCGCGTGCGCAGCACTCAGCGCGTCCCGGATCGCGGACGTCTCTCCTGGAGCAGTCTCGTGATCCCCACGGGGCGCGGCTCGCGGGGTCTGCTTGTCCGGTGGTCCGAGGATGCGAGCGAGAGCATGCGTTCAGAGGCGGTCTCGCCGCAGTTCTCGAAGCGACCGAACATGAGGGGACGTTCCAGTCCAATTCAGTTAGTATTGCACTATTCTGGTGCGGAGCTGGCAGGCAATTTCGCCATCCGGTGCAGCCGGCCCGCAATCGAGCATGTCCAACCCGCGTCACCCAGCCGACTCGAGCCAGGCCGACCCCAAACCACCCCCAAGATGATCCGGGCATGCAGGCACGAGCCGACAGATCGAGACACACATCAGCCAATTTGGCCCGTTCCATGCTTGCAATGATTCAGCCGATGCCTCAGGGACCGCCCATGCCGCGTTGGCCCTCGGCAAACGAGATCGCCTTGGAGTGGAATGATCCCCGTCAAGACCATCCATGACGATCGAGAGCCCGGTATGAGGCGTGATTCAGGATTCGTTCGATAGAGACCCAGTCGGCCGGTCGACTTGGATGATGCCCGTACGGCCTGGCCTACTCGTACCCCCACTGTAGCGGAGATAGTTGAATGACTGACGTGATCGAGATGATCAAAGACAACGAGGTGAAATTCGTCGACCTGCGATTCACCGACACCCGTGGCAAGGAGCAGCACGTCTCGATGCCAGCGAGCACCATTGACGAGGACATTTTCAAGGACGGAAAGATGTTCGATGGATCCTCGATTGCTGGCTGGAAAGGGATCGAGGCATCCGACATGGTGCTGATGCCTGATCCAAGCACGGCGGTGATGGATCCCTTCACCGACGAGAACACACTCATCATTCGCTGCGATATCCTCGAGCCGGACACCATGACCGGCTATGAGCGTGACCCGCGCTCACTGGCCAAGCGTGCGGAGGCCTACCTCAAGTCGACTGGGATCGCCGATACCGCCTTCTTCGGACCCGAGCCAGAATTTTTCATCCTGGATGACGTGCGTTGGGGCTCGGAGATGAACGGGGCCTTCTACAAGATCGACTCGGAAGAGGCGGGATGGAACTCCGAGCGCGTATTCCCGGATGGCAACATGGGGCATCGTCCTCGCATCAAAGGGGGATACTTTCCGGTTCCGCCGGTCGATTCTCTCAATGATCTGCGCGCGGCCATGTGTCTGGCCCTGGAAGAGATGGGCGTACCAGTGGAGGTTCATCACCACGAGGTTGCCACCGCTGGCCAGTGTGAGATCGGCACTCGTTTCGATACGCTCGTGCGCCGGGCGGACATGAACCAGATCACCAAATACGTGATCCAGAACGTCGCTCATGCCTATGGCAAGACCGCCACCTTCATGCCCAAGCCGCTTGTTGGGGACAACGGCAGCGGCATGCATGTCCATCAATCATTGAGCAAGGATGGTCAAAATATCTTTGCCGGCGACAAATATGCTGGCTTGTCAGATACCTGTCTCTACTATATCGGCGGTATCATCAAGCATGCCCGCTCGCTCAACGCACTGACCAACGCCTCGACCAATTCTTACAAGCGCCTCGTCCCGGGGTTCGAGGCCCCAGTCATGCTGGCCTATTCGGCACGCAATCGCTCGGCTTCGGTGCGCATCCCCCACGTTGCCAGCCCCAAGGCAAGACGCATCGAGATCCGCTTCCCGGATTCGACGGGCAATCCCTATCTGGCATTTGCCGCCATGATGATGGCAGGTCTGGATGGGATCATGAACAAGATCCATCCGGGGGATCCGATGGACAAGGATCTCTACGACCTGCCGCGCGAGGAGGCCAAATCAATCCCGACAGTCTGTCATTCGCTCGACATGGCATTGGAATATCTCGACAAGGATCGCGACTATCTGACCGCTGGCGGTGTCTTCACCGATGACTTGATCGATGGCTACATCGCGCTCAAGATGGATGAGGTCACGCGCATGCGCATGACCACCCATCCGGTCGAGTTCGATATGTATTACAGCCTCTAGCGGTTCGCTGCGGATCCCTTGCCGCACCGTACAGCGCGAGTCCCCGAAGCGGGGCTCGCGCGTTTCAAGTTGAGCCGCGCAAGCCGCTCAACTATGCTTACGCGGATGCTGAAAGCGATCCTCCTCATCTGTGGTCTATTGCTTGGCTCGATGTCACAAGCCGAGATCTATCGGTGGGTCGACGCTGACGGTCGGACCCATTTTTCCGATCGACGACCGCTTGACACCGCCGCGCAGGTCATCCTGTCGGACCTCAATCCCGTCGAGGCGAATCTCGGTGATGGATCTTCCGAGATGATGAACAGCCAGGCACCTTGGCTGGGACCCTACGAGGTCTTCGATATCCTTGTCCCAGCCGCTGGGGCGGTGCTGAACCAGCCCGTCGATGACATCACGGTCAGTCTACTGGTCGATCCACCCTTAATCGTCGGGCACCGGCTCAGTCTCGTGTTGAACGGCAATCCCGCGGATCTGGACGCGCAATCGACCCAGTGGCAATTCATCGGAGTCGGATTCGGTGCGCACCGCCTGCAAGCCCAGATCCATGACCAGCTCGGGGCCATGATTGCCGTGACCCAACTCCATGAGATCGAGCTGCGGCAATCATTACCGCCCGGTGTCCTGCCCTAGCCGGCGTGGCCGTCTCATCGTGTGGGCATCTCTACCGCGTCGAACCGAATCTCAAACATGGTATAGGTCGTGCTTGGTTGCCAGGACACCGACACTCGTGACCTTTGACGAGGTCAGCACGCCAACCATTCCGGCACGACGTCACGCCCAGATGGTCTGATGTATGACCCGATCTGGCTGATCCGGATCGCGACTGCCCGAGTGCCAGCGAACCCCACGGTCGTTTGGATGAGATCATGACCATTGAGCCAGTCGCCAAGCCGGCGCTAGAGCGTAAGATCCTCGATCACCTGACCACGGCGGTCATACTCTTTGACCATTCGCTACGTCTACTCTATCTCAATCCGGCTGCCGAGATGCTCTTCGAGATCAGCGCGCGACATCTGCTCGGGCAACATGCCAAGACCCTGCTTCAGTGCCCGGACGTTCAGGTCGAAGAACGTCTGAGCGCGGCATTGCAGTCCCAATATCCCTTTACCGAGCGCGAGATGAATATCCTTGCGGCCGGCGGACGCACCAAAACGGTGAGCTGCACAGTCCAGCCTTTGCACCATTCTGAAGCAGAGCAGGAGGTTCTCATCGAGTTGGTACAGGTCGACCGCCAGCTGCGCATCACCCGAGAAGAGCAGCTCCTCTCCCAGCACCAAGTCGCGCAGGCCTTGATTCGGGGACTCGCGCACGAGATCAAGAATCCTCTCGGAGGTCTGCGTGGTGCCGCTCAGCTCCTCGAGCACGAGCTCCCGGATCCGAGCCTGCGAGAATATACCCGCATCATCATCGACGAGGCGGATCGTCTACAGGAGCTGGTCAATCGCATGATCGGTCCCAGTCGTTTGCCTCGACCGTCGAGGGTGAACATCCACCATATCCTCGAGCACGTCCGTTGCCTGATCCTCGCCGAGTCACCCAGCGGTCCCAGGGTCCACCGCGATTATGATCCGAGTATTCCGGATTTGATGGCCGATTCGGATCGATTGATTCAGGCCTTTCTCAATCTGGCCCGCAATGCCGCCGCGGCCGCCGGCGTCCATGGGCAGGTCGAGCTGCGCACCCGTGTCCTGCGTCAGCTCACGATCGGAAACCGTCGGCATCGACTCGTCGTCCAGGCACAGATCAGCGACGATGGACCTGGGGTGCCGCCAGACATCGAGGATCGAATCTTCTTCCCCTTGGTCTCAGGCCGCCAAGGAGGCACGGGTCTCGGTCTGCCAATCGCTCAGGAGCTCATCAGCCAGCACGGTGGCTTGATCGAGTGTGAGAGCCGGCCTGGCGAGACCAAGTTTATCGTCTATCTACCGCTGGAGACGGATCATGACTAACGTCCCCAAGGTTTGGGTCATCGATGACGACCGCTCGATTCGGTGGGTGCTGGAACGCGCACTGCGCAAGGCCGAGATGCATGTGACCTGCTTCTCCAACGGCGTCGGCGTCGTGGATGCGCTCGAGCGAGAGCAGCCCGATGTCATCCTGACCGATATCCGCATGCCTGGTATCGATGGACTCGACCTGTTGCGCCAGATCTCAGCTCGCCATCCCGGTCTGCCAGTCATCATCATGACGGCCCATTCCGATCTCGACAGTGCGGTGTCCGCCTTTCATGGAGGGGCATTCGAGTATCTACCCAAACCCTTCGACCTCGACGAAGCGGTTGGGCAGGTCAATCGTGCTTGCCGCAGTGGCCGTGAGCTGCGTCCTGAGGAGACGACGATGCTCAAGGAGGCCGATATCATCGGCGAGGCCCCGGCGATGCAGGAGGTTTTTCGTGCGATTGGCCGGCTTGCGCGATCACACATCACCGTGCTGATCAATGGCGAATCAGGCACTGGCAAGGAGCTGGTCGCCCATGCGCTGCATCGGCATAGCCCACGTCGTGATCGCCCTTTCATCGCTTTGAACATGGCCGCGATCCCGCGCGATCTCCTTGAGTCCGAGCTCTTCGGCCATGAACGTGGTGCCTTCACCGGGGCTCAAGGCCGGCGTGAAGGCCGTTTCGAGCAAGCCAACGGCGGCACGCTTTTCCTCGACGAGATCGGTGACATGCCAGCCGAGCTGCAAACCCGGCTGCTGCGGGTCCTTGCCGACGGAGAGTTCTACCGCATTGGCGGTGTCGCACCGACCCGCGTCGACGTGCGGATCATCGCCGCCACGCACCAGAATCTCGAGGCATTGGTTCGTGACGGGCGGTTCCGCGAGGATCTCTTCCATCGACTCAACGTCATCCGCATCCATCTACCGGCGCTGCGCGATCGACGCGAGGACATCCCAGTCCTGATGCGCCATTTCTTGGCACGGGCCGCCTTGGAGCTGAGCTGTGAGCCCAAGCAGCTCACCCAGGGCGCGATCGAGCAGCTGAAGCGACTCGACTGGCCAGGCAATGTGCGCCAGCTTGAAAATACCGCGCGTTGGCTCACCGTCATGGCATCGGGCAACGAGATCCATGCCGACGATCTACCACCCGAGCTGAGCGCTACCTTTTCCGAGCCGAGTCGCGACGCCTCTTGGGAGCATCTGTTGCGCCGCTGGGTCCGGCAGAGTCTCAAGGAAGGCCGTGCTGGCTTGCTGGGCACTGCCCTGCCGACATTCGAGCAGATCTTGATCCAAACCGCCCTGGAGCATACAGGTGGACGTCGTCAGGAAGCCGCCCGCCTACTCGGCTGGGGTCGCAACACACTGACCCGTAAGATCAAGGAGCTCCAGCTCGACATCGAGACCGATCCAGAGGAGATGCCGGGGGATGAGGATTGAGAGCGCGGACCCCATGTCAGGATCGCCAGGCCATGCGGATTGTCCGGATGCTGCTGGAACGCGAGCCCGCCGCAGGGGTAATGGCGCTGGTGGCCTTCAGATGGCGCGACCGCATCCTGAAAAATCCCATCCCATACGATAAGCCCGGCCCCCTGTTGGGTCGGTCCAAGGCAATGCCTCACAGGAGACGTCATTGGATACAGTGAGCATCGACCTCAACGGATCACAGATCGCAGCGATCGATCTGGAGGGTCGACAATTGAAGGTGCGCTTTTCGCGAGCCTATCTGGTCAAGACCATGACTGGCTCGAACGAACGAACACGCTGGTGGCAAGCAGGCGATCTAGTCATCGATGAGGCCGAGGCCTTGTCGCCCATCCCGACCGGACCACTGGTCTGTGTGGGCGGCGATGTCGATGAAAATATCTACACCTACAGGAACATGATCCCGGTCCCCCTGTCCAGCCGTGGTCATGCCAGGATCCTCTTGCACTTCGAGGGGGTTGCAGATCCGCTGGTCGTCACGGGCAGCGGTGCCCGTCTGGAGATGCGGGATGTGCCCAAGTACATCGAGCACATTCGACCACAGGCGGATGGCACGTCTCGCGCCTCCTGATCCCTGAGATCACGCCCGCGCCGAGCATCACCGCTCGACGCGGGTCGATCGCATGAGACGTGCGAAAAGGTCAGTTGCGCGACGATCCAACGATCTCATGAGCGAGATCGACGACGCGATTGGCCATGTCGAGATACTCTTGCCGATAGTTCGACAGCAAGCCGTCGGACGAGGCCCAATAATCCTTGCCTGTGACACCATGAGCATGTTCGTACTCGATGAACTCCTTTTGCATCTCCAGCATCTTGTCGATCAGTTCCTGTTTCTCTTGTTTCAGGGCGGCGATATCGGTCATGCGAGTGTCCCCCACTGGGTTATCGGTCAAACATGGACATCAAGGTTAGAAGATGCCAAAACAGTAATATAGATGCCGCACGGCGCGGCGGTCAACCAGATGACGCGCACAGGTGCTCCGTCATGCTCCAGCCTCTCGCGTCGGACCGGGCACCGCGGCTTCATGTCAGTATTCGTTTGCGAGAGTGCGCATGTTCGATGTCATCCTCTACGAACCCGAGATTCCACCAAACACCGGCAATGTCATGCGGCTTTGTGCGAACGCCGGGGCCCGTCTCCATCTCATCGAGCCGCTCGGGTTCACGCTCGATGACCGCCGACTGCGCCGAGCCGGTCTCGACTATCGCGAATGGGCCGAGGTCAGGGTCCATCCCTCCTATCGAGCATGTCTACAGACCGTCGAGCCACCCCGACTCTTCGCGCTGACGACTCGTGGTGCCCTGCCCTACGCGTCAGTGCGCTACCGCCCGCGCGATGCCTTCTTGTTTGGTCCGGAAACCCGTGGCCTGCCACCATCCCTGCTCGACTCGTTGCCTTCGGGCATGGCTCTACAGATCCCGATGCGCCCCGGCAATCGCAGTCTCAATCTGTCCAACGCGGTCGCCATCGTGGTGTTCGAGGCTTGGCGTCAATTGGGTTTTGAAGGATCCGCGGCGGCCCTGCCTGCCGCGGTCTGAGAGCTCAACCCAGCTCCGCCCTTGGCTCGCGCTCGAGCAATGCGCGCGTCGCTTGCTCCGGCGAGACATCCTCGTAGAGCACACGGTAGACCTGTTCACTGATCGGCATCTCGATGCCCAGTCGGACGGCGAGACGATGCATCGAGCGGGCGGTGATCACGCCTTCGACCTCCTGGCCGATGCGTGCCTGCGCCTCGTCTAGGCGCTCTCCAGCCGCCAAGGCCAGTCCCAGTCGACGATTGCGGGACTGATTGTCGGTGCAGGTCAAGACGAGGTCGCCGAGCCCAGCCAGACCCATGAAGGTCTCGGCGCGCCCGCCAAGCGCGGTGCCGATGCGGATCAGCTCGGCAAGCCCGCGGGTGATCAGCGCGGCGCGCGTATTGGCGCCGAATCCGAGGCCGTCGGCGATCCCTGTCGCGATCGCCAATACGTTCTTGGCCGCCCCACAGACCTCGACACCGATCATGTCCGTGCTGGTATAGGCGCGAAAACGCTGACCGTGGAGCAGCAGCGCGATACGCTGGGCAAATGCCGGATCGTCGGCGGCCACGGTGACCGCGGTCGGCAAGCCTTGTGCAACCTCCCGCGCAAAACTCGGTCCTGAGACCACGGCGAGTGGGCGATCGCCCAGGTGCGCGCGCGCCACCTCGTGTAGTAGCTCACCGCTCGTGGGGTCCATCCCCTTGGTGGCCCAAGCCAGACCACTCGTGCTCGGCAGCAGACCGCCAAGGCGATCGAGCACGCTCGCGAAGGCATGGCTCGGAACCACGACGAGACAATCGTCGGCCCCATCCAACGCGACATCCAACGCGGTCGTCGCGCTGAATGTCGCGGGCAGGGGCACGCCGGGGAGAAATTGACGATTCTCGCGGTCATGACAGAGTGCATCGATCTGGGCGGCATCATGACCCCACATCTGCACCCGATGACCGTTGCCGCACAGGAGGATGCCGAGCGCCGTCCCCCAAGAGCCCGAGCCAAGAACGGCGACCGTCGTCGCCGGGCGACCGCTCAATGTTGGCTCGGCGTGGCCGCGGCATCGCGTGGGGCTTGCCCCGCGGCGGCCTCTTGCTGATGCTGTGCATAGAGCGCGTCGAAATTGACATGCTGGAGCACGAGCTGAGGAAAGCTCCCCTTGACGACCAGGTCAGAGATCACCTCGCGCGCGTAGGGAAAGAGGATCGCCGGACAGTAGGCTCCCAGCATCGGACCGAGCTCTTGTTCGGAGAAGCCGCTCATCGCGAAGATTCCGGCCTGTTGGATCTCCACGAGGAAGGCCGTCTTTTCCCCGACCTTGGCGACCACGGTCACCGAGAGAGTGACCTCGAAGATCCCCTCTTGTAGCTTGTTCACCTTGGTGCCGAGGTTCAACTCGTGGGTCGGATTCCATTCACCACGAAAGATGTCCGGGGCGTTTGGCGATTCGAACGAGACATCCTTGATGTAGATGCGCTGAATGGCGAATTGCCGTTGCTGACCGTTGGAGGTCTGGGGTTCCTTGAAAGGCTCGTGATCGGCCATGCTGGAGATCCTCGGTTGATTGAGCGTTGAAATCGCTGACGGTGGCGGTGTTTGGATTCGCCGATCGATGGAGTCGAAACTGGTCAGGATTCAGCGTTTTTTACGTGTCAAGGGCAGATTCGCCGACTCCCAGGCCATGATCCCGCCGCGGAGGTTGAAGACCTGCTCGAAACCCGCCTTGCGCAATTGCCCGCACGCGATGGCGGATTGGGCCCCTGAGCGACAGTTGATGATGATGGGGCGCGTTTGATGTTTGTTCAGGGTTCCGATCTGGTTCTTGAAGCCGTTCATCGGGATGTTCAACGCATTGATGATGTGGCCCTTGGCGAAATCGGCGGCCGGGCGGACATCGACCACCATGGCATTCTGATGATTGATCATCTCGGTGGCTTGCAGCGGATCGACTGTGCCCTTGCCGCCCACGATGATATTGTGGGTCAAGAGTCCAAGGATCACGACCAGTGCGAGGAAGAGGTACCAGTGATTACCGATGAACTCGACGAGTTGACCAAACAGCATGATTCTGCGATCTCTTGGATGGCGCGGCGTCCGCGCCCGCGCCTCGACCAGACCCTCTGTCTGGTCCACTAGACTCGAGACCGCGCCCGAACGCCGCCGGGAGGTTGCTTTGTAAGGAGTGCGAAGTATAGAGAGGACCGGCGCGGGCGTCACCCGCGACGCCATCGCCAATCAATATGTGTGCTGGCAGAAGACCTCGCGCATCATGCCGATCAAGCACAGCGTGCGGCCGTCACTGACCCGATAGTAGACCCGATTCGCGTCCTTGCGCGATGCCAGGATACCCTTGTCGCGCAGGATGGCCAGATGCTGGGAGATATTGCTCTGGGAGGTCCCGACATGGTCGACGATATCCTGGACACTGACCTCCTGATCCCCAAGGGTGCAGAGAATCTTCAGGCGCAATGGGTGTGACATGGCCTTGAGCGACCGGGATGCGCGCTCGATGTCGGTATCGTCGGCGAAGAGCGCGTGCACACTCGGATCGGACGGGTCTGAAGCGGACACCAAGCTCGGGATATTCACGGTGGAGACTCGTTTCTCTATTGATGCATCACAATAGAATAATAAACTCTTTCGAGCCATATGCGAAGTGTTCCCCCCGCGACGCATGATTCGCGTGCCAAGTCCTTTTCAGTCGACCGGAGTCGAATTGTGAATGAGGCGTCTCCGTCCCGCCGTCAAGCCACGCAACGAAGGGCCCCCGCCGTGCCGATCCTGATGCCTTGCGATCCGCCCAGGCGCGCGCTGCCGCCACGTGCGCGGTGGCAGCGGTCTGTCCTGCCGATCGTCCTGATCATGAGCTGTCTGGCCCTCTCGCCCGCGATCCTGGAGGCCAAGGATCCCGCGAAGACGATCGAGGCACGTGCCCAAGACCTCGAGTCCATTCAGCAAACGGTCAAGGTCATCGGCGAGGAGTTGGTCAAGGATCATGCCGACCGGCGCGCACTTCTCGAAGAGCTCGAGACTCGTGAGCGCGAGGTCGCGGCCGCGGTCGTCAAGAGCCGCGAGCTGGCCCGCGCCATCGAGACCCAGACGCGGGTGGCCGAGGCGCTGCGAGCCCGTCAGATCGAAGAGCACCACTTGCTCGCGCGGGAGCTCGGCGTCTGGGCCGATCTGATTCGGACCGCCTATGTGATGGGGCGAGCCGATCGCCTGCGCTTGCTCCTGAACCAAGAGGATACGTTTCGAGCAACCCGCATCCTGTCCTATTTCGCCTATCTCAATCGCGATCAAGCGCGCCGGGTTACGGCGATCCAGAGCCGGACCGAGCGGCTCACCCAACTCGCTCGCGACGCTCAACGCGAGGCGACACAGCTGATCGAGCTGGGTCAGCAGCAGCAGGCTGCGCTCCAGCAGCTCGAGCTGGCCCGGGCCGAGCGTGCGGAGGTTCTGCGTCGTCTGGAGGAGAGCATCGCGAGTCGCACACTCGATCTGCGCAGTCTGGAGCGCGACGCCGAGTCGCTGCGCCGACTCGTCGAGCACCTCCGCCAGGGCGCACAGATCCATACCGAGCTCGAGATCAAGCGCGATCCCTTTCCCAAGCGTAAAGGGCGCTTGGGATGGCCACTCTTGGAAGGACGTGTCTTGGCCGGTTTTGGAACGCCGAAACGCGGCTCGGATCTGCGCTGGGACGGCGTTCTGCTGGCGGCACGGGATGGCGAGGAGGTGCGCGCCATCCACGAGGGACGCGTCGTGCATGCCGACTGGCTGCGCGGCTTCGGTCTGCTCTTGGTCATCGATCATGGCGGCGGCTTCATGTCCATCTACGGCCACAACCAGGCGCTGCTGAAGGAGCCCGGTGAATGGGTCGGCGCCGACGAGGTGATCGCATTGAGTGGCGACAGCGGCGGACGCGAGGAGCCGGTCCTCTATTTCGCCATACGCAACAATGGCAAGCCGGAGGACCCGGCAAGCTGGTGCGGTCCGGATACCCGCGAGGGACGGCGCGCGCACCCCGCCGAGCGCGCGACGATCGTCTGGTGGAACGACTCGCTGATGACGCGATCCAAGCACATCCAGGGAGTCGGTTAGCGCCGCGAGGATCCAACATCGTCGCGCCCCGTTCACGGCTGTCGAGCAGGGCCAAAACGTGCGATCCTAGAAGACAGCCCAGCATTTCGAAAAATCCGCGATCCGGTCGGCTGTGCGGATGCTCACCGCTCGGTAGTCGATCGGATCCATCCACGCGAGAATAGAATCCACGCCATGACCATTCCTTCCGCTCTCGTCTTGACCATGAGCCTAGCGGCCGTGTTGGCCTGGTCGAACGTGTCGGCCAGCGACCCGGCCATCGAGCCGACCAGTGCGGACCAAACGCTTCCGCTCGCCGATCTGCGTACCTTTGCCGAGGTCTTTGGTCGGATCAAGGACGAGTATGTCGAGACCGTTCAGGACAAGTCGCTCATCGAGGGTGCGATCCGCGGCATGTTGGCCAATCTCGACCCGCACTCGGCCTATCTCAACACCGAGGAATACCGCGATCTCCAGGTCGGGACCCGGGGCGAGTTCGGCGGCCTTGGGATCGAGGTCGGGATGGAGGACGGCTTCGTGAAGGTCATTGCGCCGATCGATGACACCCCAGCGCAACGCGCCGGTCTGCAAGCGGGCGACACCATCATCCGCATCGATCAAAAGCCGGTGAAGGGTCTCAGTCTCAACGATGCGGTCAATCTGATGCGCGGCCAAGCCGGGACCAAGATCGAGCTGACCATCATGCGCGACAACGAGGAGCGCCCCTTCGATGTCACCATCGAGCGGGCGATCATCCAGGTCGCCAGTGTCCGTGGCCGGACGCTCGAGCCGGGCTACGGCTATCTGCGCATCTCGCACTTTCAGGCACGCACCACCGAGGATGTCGTCAAGGCAGTCGAGAGCCTGAAGACTTCCAGCGGCGGGAGCTTGAAGGGCTTGGTACTGGATCTGCGCAACAATCCGGGCGGGGTTCTCAACAGCGCGGTCGGGGTCAGCGACGCCTTCCTCGGCGGCGGGCTGATCGTCTACACCAAGGGGCGGCATGCCGAGAGTGAGCTCCAGTTCCAGGCTGGACCAGATGATGTGCTCGCCGGGGCACCCATCGTGGTCCTAGTCAACAGTGGGAGCGCCTCGGCCTCCGAGATCGTGGCCGGGGCACTCCAGGATCACAAGCGCGCGATCGTGATGGGCAATCAGACCTTCGGCAAGGGCTCGGTCCAAACCATCGTCCCGATCGACGATGCCACCGCGCTCAAGCTGACCACGGCGCGGTATTACACCCCCTCTGGACGCTCCATCCAGGCGCAAGGCATCGTGCCGGACATCGAGCTGCAGCTCGGTGAGTTCAAGCCATTGACCGGCGGTCCGGTGGAGGATCTCAAGGAATCCGATCTGGTCCGTCATCTGGATGAGCCCGCCCCTGAGTCGGGCGTGTCCGCCAGCAACGGCGCCAGCCTGCTCGCCGAAGACTTCCAGCTCGCCGAGGCGCTCAACATGCTCAAGGGGCTCAATATCCTGGGGCGTCCCGCCGACAACCCAACACCGGACAGCTGAGGAGTCATCCCCATGCACACGACAGCCGCGGCCACGCCCATGCCGAGGGTTCTGATTCCGCTTGCTCAAGGCTGTGAGGAGCTCGAGGCCGTCACGGTCATCGATCTGTTGCGTCGCGCCGGGATCGAGGTCGTGACGGCCGGTCTCGATGAGCAGCCGGTCACCGCCAGCCGGCGCACCCGACTGCTCCCCGATACCACGCTCGCAGCCGTCGCCGGGCAGTCGTTCGACATGATCGTTCTGCCCGGTGGCTTGCCGGGCGCCGATCATCTGGCCGCGGATGCGCGTCTGATCGATTTATTACGCGCGCAACAGGCCGCTGGTCGCTACCTCGCGGCCATCTGTGCCGCGCCCAAGGTCCTGGCCAGCGTCGGAATCCTCGACGAGCGCACCGCCACCGCCTATCCAGGGGCGATCGAGGTTGCGGACTATCCGCGAGTCCGCTTCGTCGATGCGCCTGTGGTGGTGGATGGTCCGGTGGTGACCTCACGGGGTCCGGGCACGGCGATGGATTTCGCGCTGCAGCTGATCGAGTCACTGCTCGGACGAGCGGCGCGTGAGCAGGTCGAGCGCGGCTTGGCGCGGGCCGTCTGAGGCATCGCCGTCCCCTGCCCCATCCGCCGACTGGTCGGACATCGAGGATCATGAGTGTCGAGACATTGATGCAGGGCACCGCGGTGCTGGTCGCGTTGACGCTGGCCGCCGCGTCGACCCGTTGGCTGGTCATGCGGCCCAACCAACATGGACCGATCGATCATCCCAACGCCCGCTCGTTGCACACCACCCCGGTTCCGCGCAGCGGTGGACTCGCCGTCTTGCTCGGCTGCGGGGTGCCGCTCCTGCTCATGGCCTTGCTCGGGATCGCCACACCCGAGCTGGCCTGGACCGGGCTGGCGCTCCTACTGGTCGCCGCCGTGTCCTATCGTGACGATCTCGGCGGCCTCGCGCGGCGCTGGCGGCTCTTGGCCCAGGCCCTCGCCGCCGTGCTCCTGATGAGCGGCGGCCTGATCTGGTCGCGGCTCGACCTGCCGGGGTGGGCTCTGGACTGGCCGTTGCCAGTCGCCCTTCTCCTGACCCTGCTCTATGTCGTCTGGATGATCAATCTCTACAACTTCATGGACGGCATGGATGGCTTCGCCGGCGGCATGGCGGTGTTCGGATTCACCGCCTTCGCCGTGTTGGGCTGGTCGGGTGGCGAGCCGCTGTTCGCGCTCGCCGCGGCCTGCATCGCCGCCGCCGCCGCGGGTTTCCTGACCAGCAACTTTCCGCCGGCGCGGATCTTTCTCGGTGATGTCGGCTCATCCAGCCTTGGGCTTCTCGTCGCGGCCTTTTCACTCTGGGGCGTGGGTTTGGGTCTATTTCCGCTCTGGAGCGCCTGGCTGGCCTTCTCGCCCTTCATCGTCGATGCAACCTGGACGCTCCTCGCGCGCTTGGCGCGTCGCGAGCGGATCTGGGAGCCACATCGATCGCATCATTACCAACGCTTGGTCCTGGCTGGCTGGACGCATCACAAGACGGCCTTGCGTGGCTATCTGGTCATGGCCGGCGCGGCGGCTTGTGCGGTGGCCGCCCCCGCGCTGCCGCCGCACGAGCAATGGCTGTTGATCGCGGCCTGGGGGGCCATCTATCTACTCATCCATGCGAAGGTGCGGCTGGTGGAGCGTCGCGCGCAGGCGGAGCGCGCATGAGCCCGCTGCTCGAGCGGCTGCGCTCGCGAACCGCCGCGCTCGCCCATGATCTGCTGATGATCCCGGTGGCCTGGCTCCTGGCCTATTGGCTCAGATTCAATCTGGGACAGATCCCGCCGGAATTCATCGCCGGTGCGCTCCAATCCATGCCCTGGGTCATGCTCATCCAGGGAGGCGTCTTCTGGCTCTTCGGACTCTACCGCGGGGTCTGGCGCTTCGCCTCGCTGCCCGACCTGGTCCGCATCGTCCAGGCGGTCCTCACCGGCACCGCCTGCGTGGTCGTCGCGCTCTTCATCCTCAATCGCATCGAATCGGTGCCGCGCTCGGTGCCCGTGCTCTTCCTGGGGCTACAGGTCATCCTCTTGGCTGGACCACGTCTGCTCTATCGCTGGATCAAGGACCACCGGCTCAGTCTGCCCGCCGGGCAGCGGGTGTTGATCGTCGGCGCCGGACGCGCGGGAGAGATGCTGGTGCGCGACATGCTGCGCGATGCCAGTCGCGCCTATTTTCCGGCTGGGTTCGTCGACGACAAGCCACGCCGACAGGGGGCGGAGGTCCATGGTGTCCCCATCCTGGGTCCCACCGAGGCGCTGCCTGAGATCGTCGAGCGTCATGCCGTCGATCTCGTGCTGCTGGCGGTACCCAGTGCGACCGCCAAGGAGATGCGTCGCTTGGTCGAGCTCTGCGAGCGCGCCGGGCGGCCATTCCGGACCGTGCCCGAGCTGCGTGCACTGATGCGCGGGCAGGTCCAGATCGGCCAGTTGCGGCCGGTCTCGATCGAGGATCTGCTCGGCCGCGATCCGATCGATCTGCATTGGCCGGAGATCCGTGGCGGTCTGTCCGGGCGCGTCGTCATGGTGACCGGGGCCGGCGGCTCGATCGGCTCGGAGTTGGTCCGTCAGCTCGCCGCCACGGCTCCGGCGCGCCTGATCCTGGTCGACAACGGCGAGCTGAATCTGTACCGCATCGAGATGGAGCTGAGCGAGCATCAGCCGGGGTTGGCGTTCGGACGATATCTGCTGGACGTGACCGACGCGGCAGGCATCGCGGCGGTCTTTGCCGCCGAGCGCCCCGAGATCGTCTTCCATGCCGCCGCCTACAAGCATGTCCCCATGCTCGAGGATCAGATGCGGGCGGCGATCCGCAACAATGTCATGGGAACCCGCGTGGTCGCGCAGGCGGCGGTGCGCTGGCACTCTGAGCGTTTCGTCCTCATCTCCACCGACAAGGCGGTCCATCCAGCCAACGTGATGGGAGCCACCAAGCGCATCGCCGAGACGGTCTGCCGGGCCTTGGATCAAGACAGCGGCTGCCGCTTCATCACCGTGCGGTTCGGCAATGTCCTCGGCTCGGCCGGGAGTGTCGTCCCCTTGTTCACCCGCCAGATCGAGCGGGGCGGTCCGGTCACCGTCACGCACCCACAGATCGAGCGCTTCTTCATGACGATCCCCGAGGCCTGTCAGCTGATCATGCAGGCCGCCGTCATCGGCGAAGGTGGCGAGATCTTCGTCCTCGACATGGGTGAGCCGGTCAAGATCCGCTATCTGGCCGAGCAGATGATCCGTCTGTCCGGACACGAGCCGGATGAGGACATCCCCATCCACTATATCGGTCTGCGCCCTGGTGAAAAGCTCTTCGAGGAGCTCTTCTACGATTCGGAAAACCTGATCGCGACCCGCCATCCCAAGATCCGCATCGCGCGCGAGCGCGAGGATGTCACGGCCACGCCTCTGTGGGCGAGCATCGAGTCGCTGGAGCAGGCCGCCGCGACCGGGCAGCCCGAGGCCATGTTGGTGGCCTTGCGTCGCATCCTACCGGAATGGCACCCTGAGGGTGCGGTCGAGCGACCCGCTCCAGCCGCGGCGCCGACCGCCACCGTCGGCTCAGCCAGCGTCTAATCCAATGCCTAGAGCAGAAGAGCGCGCCATGTTCGACGATCCGATCCTCGCCGCGGCCCCGGCCATCAGCGCGCGTCGCGATGACGAGCCTGACTTCCTGGAAGAACACGCCGATGTGTCGCCACCGGGCGAGGTCACGAGTCCAGCGCGCTCCCCCGAGAGTCAGGTCGTCACCGATCTGCACGAGCACGGCAAGCTCTCACCTGGCGATCTGTCTCGCGCCCGCCGGCTCGCCGATGAGGCCGGTGATCCGCTCCTGCCCATGCTGGTGCGGCTCGGTTTGGTCTCGGAGCGCGATATGGCGCAAACCATCGGCGATGTGCTTGGGCTTGACCTGGCGGAGGCGAGTCTCTTTCCGAGCGAGCCGGTTCGCGAGGACCTCTTCAGTCTACGCTTCCTGAAGGATGCCAAGATCCTCCCGCTGGCCGAGGCACCGGATCACCTCAGTGTCGCCTTCGCCAATCCGATCGATGATTTCGCCGTCGCCGCCATGGCGATGGCCGCGGGTAAGCCGGTGCGCGCCTTCGTGGCCATGCCGAGCGAGATCGAGCTCGCGCTGGAGCGGCTCTACGAGAAGGTCGAGGAGACCCCGGAGGATGACAGCGACGCCGCGCTCGGCGATTTCGACGAGGAGGACATCGAGCACCTGAAGGATCTGGCCAGCGAGGCACCCGTCATCCGCATGGTCAACCAACTGATCCAGCGCGCGCTCGAATCGCGCGCCTCGGATATCCACATCGAGCCCTTCGCCGACCAGCTCAAGGTCCGGTATCGCATCGATGGCATCCTCAAGGAGGTCGATGCCCCGCCAGTGCGCTCCACCGCGGCCGTGATCTCGCGTGTCAAGATCATGGCCAAGCTCAACATCGCCGAGCGTCGCCTGCCGCAAGACGGTCGCATCCCGATCCGGATCCAGGGACGAGAGCTTGATCTCCGTGTCTCGACCGTGCCCACCATGTTCGGCGAGAGCGTGGTCATGCGACTCCTGGACAAGGAAAATGTCCGTTTCGACCTGGATGCGCTCGGTTTCGATGGCTCGCCCCGTGCCCGTCTGCGCGAGATCCTCGAGCGACCATACGGGATCCTGCTCGTCACTGGCCCGACCGGCTCGGGCAAGAGCACCACGCTATACACCGCGCTCGGGCGAATGAATACCGAAGCGCGCAAGATCATCACGGTGGAGGATCCGGTCGAGTATCAGCTCGCCGGGATCAATCAGATCCAAGTCAAGAGCGCGATTGGCATGACCTTCGCGAGCGCGCTGCGGGCCATCGTGCGTCAGGATCCAGACGTCATCATGGTCGGTGAGATGCGCGACCTCGAAACCGCGCGGATCGCCGTGCAGTCGGCCCTCACCGGTCATGTCGTGCTCTCCACACTGCACACCAACGACGCGGCCAGCGGGGTCACCCGTCTGCTCGACATGGGTGTCGAGGATTATCTGCTGACCTCCACGATCAACGGGATCCTTGCCCAACGGCTGGTGCGCAAGCTCTGTCCACACTGTTGCGCGCGCTATGCCCCCATTCCCGAGTTGGCTGAGCGCTTCGCCGCGCTCGGGGTGAGCGCGGACGCGGTCATGCTCTATCGCGCCGTTGGTTGCCCAGCCTGCAACGAGACCGGCTATCATGGCCGTCTCGTGATCACCGAGGTGCTGTTGATGAGCGATGCGATCCGCAAGGCGGTCCTCAACCATGCCACCGCGACCGAGATCAGGCGCATCGCGGTGACTGAGGGGATGGAGACCATGTACCTCGATGGCTTGCGCAAGTCACTCGACGGTCGCACCACCGTCGAGGAGGTGCTGCGGGTCGCCGAGGCCACCGAGACGGTTTGACCAGGGACTCCAGCCGTGCCGAAATATCTCTATAAAGCCGTGAAACTCGATGGCGAGAGCATCGAGGGCGAGCTCGAGGCGCCCGATGAGGCGACCCTCGTGCGTCAGCTGCAGGCCGAGGGCCTCATCCCGCTGGCGACACGCTCATCCGCCGGTCTGCGTGCCCGTTTCGGACGCGCCAAGCGCCGTCGCGTCAGCCCACGGGAGATCAGCATCCTGACCCGCGAGCTGGCCACACTGCTCGAGGCCGGGATGACCCTCGACCGCTCATTGCAGATCCTGGTGGATCTCACCGCCGAGGAACATCTGGTCCGGATGCTCGCCGACTTGCAGGAGCGGGTGCGCGGCGGGGCCAGCTTCTCCAGCGCCCTGGAGATGCAGGACGGTCAGTTTCCGCGTCTCTACATCAACATGGTGCGCGCCGGCGAGGCGAGCGGTGCGCTCGACCAGGTTCTCGAGCGGCTTGCCGACTATCTGGAGCGACTCGCCGAGCTGCGCCAGACGATCACCTCGGCCCTCGTCTATCCGTCGATCCTGCTGGTCGTCGCCGGCCTGTCGGTGATCATGCTGTTGGTCTTCGTCGTGCCCCAGTTCACGATGCTCTTCGATGACATGGGCGAGGCCCTGCCACTGCCGACCCAGATCGTCGTCGGCACCGGGGACCTCTTCCGGAACTACTGGTGGGCCATGCTGGTCTTCATCGCCACGGTCGCGGTCCTGGTGGAGCGCTGGATGCAAAATCCGGTCATTCGCAACCGCTTCGATCACCGGGTGCTGGACCTCCCGCTCTTTGGTGATCTCATCTGGAAGATGGAGACGGCGCGGCTTTGTCATACCCTGGCGACATTGCTCAAGAATGGCCTGCCGTTGCTCAGTGCCCTGACCCTCGCCAAGGAGGTCGTCGCCAATCGAAAACTGTTCGCACTGCTCAACGAGGCGAGCGAAGACCTCAAGCATGGTCGCGGGTTGGCCGCGCCACTCCTGCGCCTAGAGGTGCTGCCCGAGCTGGCGCTGCAGATGATCCGGGTCGGTGAGGAGTCGGGCAGCCTCGACGAGATGCTGGCAAAGGTCGCCAGCATCTATGATCGGGAGACCCGCGTCAGCGTGCAGAGCATGCTGACCCTGCTCGAGCCGATCCTGATCATCGGTCTGGGTGTGATCGTCGCCGGGATCATCATCTCCATCCTGATGGCGATCCTCGGCGCGAACGAGCTCGTGTTCTAGCCAAGCATGCAAGCGACCGGGTTGCCTTGAACCCAAGCCGCCAGCATCGTGATATGGCGCCGCGCACCGCCATTCGATTCCTCCGGCACGTCTGCAATGTCCCCGAACATCGGCTTGCCTTGGGTATAAACTAACCACACTCCGAAACGCAGATCCACTTCGAAACTATGTCCAGCATCCAATCAAAGCGCCAGCGTGGCTTCACACTCGTCGAGCTGCTCGTGGTGCTCGCCATCCTCGGTCTACTTGCCGGTCTGGTCGGTCCACAGGTCATGGGCTTCCTCGGCTCATCCAAGACCAAGACCACCGCGCTCCAGATCGAGAACCTATCGGCCACGCTCGATATGTATCGGCTGGAGCTCGGCCGCTATCCCACCACGACCGAGGGGCTCCAGGCCCTGGTCGAGCGTCCGCCGAACTTGCCGAACTGGAACGGACCCTATCTCAAGAAGGGCGACGTGCCCAAGGATCCTTGGGGCTTCGACTATCAATATCGCTCACCTGGAGAGCACGGTCCGTACGATATCTGGTCACTCGGGGCGGACAACCGCGAGGGCGGGGAGGGCGAGAACGCGGACGTCACCAGTTGGAACTGATTCGCCAGGCACGCGGTTTCACCTTGGTCGAGCTGCTGGTCGTCTTGGCCATCGCCGCCATGGCGATGGCCGCCGTGCCACCACTGATCTCCGCCGCCATGCCCGGAGTCGAGATGAAGGCCGCCGCCCGCCGCACACTCGCCAGCTTGCGTTTGACCCGCGAGGTTGCGATCCGACAAGGCCGCAGTATCGCCCTGATCATCGATGTGCAGGAGCATCGCCTGGAGATTCCTGGACACCGTCCCCTGACGCTCCCCCGGCGCCTTGATCTGAGTCTGGAGGCGGCCGAGCGCGAGATGCTCGATGAGCAGCGCGGGGCGATCCGTTTCTTTGCCGATGGCAGCTCGACCGGCGGGCGCGTGCTCCTCGCCCATGGCGACTCAGGCTATCAGATCGGGGTCAATTGGCTGACCGGGCATGCCCGCATGGCCGCGTGGGAGCCTGAATGAAACGCGATCGCCTCCAGCGGGCGCAGCGCGGCTTCTCCCTGCTCGAGGTCTTGGTCGCCTTTGCGATCCTGGCCATCTCGCTCGGCGTGCTGATGCAGATCTTCTCGCAGGCCGCGCGTGCCACGGTGCTCTCGGCCCAGTACAGCCGCGCCGCATCGCTCGCCGAATCCAAGCTCAATGGGATCGACGTGCTGGATGTCACGCTCGCTGAAGGGGTCCTCTCGGGCGAGCCGGAGGACGGGATGGCCTGGGAGATCAGCATCACCGCGCTGACACTCGGCGATGAGTTTGGCGCCGCCGAGCCTCTGATGCGACCTTACCGGGTCACCGCGACAGTGCTGTGGCAGGACGGCGAGCAGGCGCGCCGGGTGACCCTCTCGACGCTCCGTTTGGGCGAGTCGTTCTGATCGGACACAGCAGAGCATGGAGATGCATGCCGGTGTCAGATGCCATCCAGCGCGCGGGTTCACGCTGGTCGAATTGCTGATCGCCTTGGCGATCGTCAGCCTCATCGCGCTGATGCTGTTCTCCGGATTGCGTCTCGGCGCGCGCGCCTGGGAGGGCGTGGACGCCGTTTCGGAACGGGTCTCAGCGATGCGCGGAACGCGTGATTTCCTGTTGTCGAGCCTGAGTCAGGCACGTTACGTCTCGCTCAAGCAGGAGGAGCGGATCGTTTCCTCATTCACTGGTCTGGCGGATCGACTGGAGCTTGCCGCGCCCTTGTCCGAGCATGTCGGAATGCCCGGACTCTATCTATTGCGATTCGAGCGCGTTCCCAATGGCGAGAGTGAGTCCTTGATCTTGACCCGCTGGCTGGTGCATCCAGAGGTGCTGGAGGGCGGTGGCGACATCCCGCCCTGGACCTCCCTCGACGCGTCCTCGGAGTACTTCTCGCGCGCGACACCAGTGGACCTCGACCTGGCATCCGGTGCGTTCGGCCAGACCCTCATGATCGATCATCTCGATGTCTTCGCGATCACCTATTTCGGCCTGCTCGATGGTGACACCGAACCCGATTGGCACGAAGAATGGGTGGGTCAATCCGGCCTGCCGAATCTGGTTCGGATCGAGCTTGGAACCACGGCTCAGTCATGGCCCGATCTCATCGTTGCGCTGCCCGGGCGCTCATTCTAGACATGTGAACGCTCCAGCATGCGGCAACATCAGCACGGTATCGCCCTCGTCCTGGTCCTATGGGTGCTGTCACTCCTGACCATCATGGCCATGGGCCTGACGACCACCCAGCGCACCGAAACGGCGTTGAGCGAGACCCATGTCTCGGCCGCACGTTTTCGCGCCGCCGCGGATGCGGCGATCGCCTATGCGGCGCTCGTTCTGAGCTTGCCGCCACCAGACACCAGCGCGCCCGAGGTCGCGACCTGGCTACCCAATGGGGTCGCCCACCCTTGGCGTTTCGACGGCATCGATCTGACCGTTCGGATCTTCAACGAGGCCTCGCGGATCGATCTCAATCAAGCCTCCTCCGAGACCTTGACGGGGCTGCTCGGTCTGCTCGGCGCCGACGATGACACTGCGACCGCGCTCGCCTCGGCCATCTTGGACTGGCGTGACGAGGATGATCTCAATCAGCTCAATGGCGCGGAGGATTCGGACTATCTGCAAGCCGGGCGCGCGCTCGGGGCCAAGGATGCGCCCTTCGTGGTCGCCGATGAGTTGTTGCAAGTGCTCGGTATGACCCCCGAGCTCTATCGGCGGCTTGCACCAGAGATCAGCGTGGACATGGAGGGTCTGAGCTTCGACGAGCGCTTCGCCTCACCTCTCGCACTGGCGGCCATCCAGGGGATCTCACTCGAGGACGCCACCGTGCTTGTCGCCGAGCGCGATGCGCCCTTGTTCGACGATGCCACTGAAGCGGGCTTCGTCGACCGGGGCGGTCCACTCTATCGGATTCAAGTCACCGAGAGCAGCCAGCAGGGCGGGGGACGCGGCATGGAGGCCTTGTTGGAGATCATGCCCGGTCTCCAGCCGCCCTATCGACTGCGCTGGCGCCGGCTCGGTCTGAGCGGCGGCGCCTCGGAGGTCGACAGCGCGGACGCGACTTGACTAGCGCGCGCCCAATGCCAAGACGTAAACTTTCAAAGCAGTCTCCATGAACGATCGCTGACCGCCCATACAAGGATACTCTCGCCCATGGCCTTCCTCGCTCGCCCCTCCTTCCTGCGTCCGCTGCCATCCGGAGTCTTGGCGGATCTTGACGATGCGTTGGAACGGGTGCGCCAGTTCTTCATGGCCTGCTTGCCGGGGCGTTTGCGCCGGATCCTCGCGCGCCGTGACCGCCGTCTACTCATCGAAGTGTCGGAGAGCGCCGCGCAGCTCGTCTTGGTATCCGGAGAGGATCGCGAGTCGGTCGGAGCGCTCGAGCTCGAGGGCGCCATCCAGCTTCCCGATCTCGCTGGCCCCACGCCGGGCCGTCGCCCGACCCGGGTCTTGATGATGCCCGCGGGCTCGGTCCTGCTGCGAACCGTCTCACTGCCGGCCCAGGTCAAGGCGAATCTGGCGCAGGTGATGCGCTACGAGCTCGATCGACTCTCCCCCTTTCAAGCCGCGGACGTCCTCTACGACTTTACGCCCCGCCCGGCGCCCAAGGGTGCGCCACGCTTGAGCATCGATCTTGCCATCTGTCGACGTGATCTGACCGAAGGTTGGATTCGGCGGTTGCGCGAAGCTGGCGCGCCGGTCGATCGGGTTGCCTGGCCGGGGGCCTGGCCCACGGCCAACCTGTTGCCCCCCGCTGAACGGCCGGTACGCCGGCTCGAGCTGTTGCGTTGGGACCGCTTGCTCTGGGTCGCGGCTGCAGGTCTGGTCGTCGCGCTCCTGGTCGGTCCACTCTGGCAGCGCAATCAGATCCTGCTCGCGCTGGATGAGGATCTGCGGCAGGCCCGCGCCGAGGCGGTCGCCGTGGACGATCTGCGCCAAGAGCTCGAGCAGGCCCGACTTGGCAGCACGGCGGTGCTCCAACAGAAGTGGGACTCGCCCAATCTACTCCTGATGCTGCGCGATCTGACCGATCTCTTGCCCGACGATACCTGGCTCCAGACACTCGACTATAACAATGGAGAGCTCGAGCTTCGCGGCGAATCCGCGCAAGCGACCGCATTGATCGGGATGCTCGAGCAGGCCCCTGGATTCGAGCAGGTCTCCTTTCGCTCACCCGTGACCCAGGTGCCGCAGACTGGCAAGGAGCGTTTCAACATCTCGCTACGCCTGACCCGCGCGGTCGATCGATGAACGCTCCCCGATCCTCACGGATCCTCTGCATTCTGGTGGGTCTGACGCTCATCCTCGCGCCGCTGCTCGTCATCGGCGCGCTCGCGCTCTACTGGAATAGCCAGATGCAGACCTTGACCACCGCGATCGAGGAGCGCTCTGACCAGTTGACACGCTTCCGACGCATGATCGGAACCCTGCCAGCGCTGCGCGCCGAGATCGACCGAGTCCGGGCCAACGATACCTTCAAGGCCTACTACTTCGATGCCGGAACCGCCGCCCTCGCGGGTGCCCAGCTACAGCAGCGGATTCAAGACATCGTGACCGCGGCCGAGGGGCGACTGATCAGCACCCAGCTGCTCCCTGAGCTGCCCGATGAGCAGCCCTCGCGCGTACGTGTGCGCACCCAGATCCAGGGGACCACCGAGACCCTGCTCGACGTCCTCTACGAGATCGAACAGGCCCGTCCCTTCTTGTTCGTCGAGCAGGTCTCGGTGCGCTCCTCGGCGCGTGTCATGCCGCCCGCGGTGGGTCCGCGAGCGCGCCAGATCCGGCGTCCCATGCCCAACGCTGGCGGCGAGCTGACGATCCGGCTCGACGTCTTCGGTTTCACACTGGGAGGCGAGTCGTGAGACGCTGGATACCGACACTCGTGCTCGCGGCGCTGCTTGGCGCGCTCCTACTGCAATGGCGTGATTGGCCGCCCCAGCCCACGAGCACGGGCAGCGAGCCGGATCCCACAATGGTTGACGCGAGTGCCGATCCCGGCCAACCGGATGCACTCATCGAGCTGCGTCCACCCGAGCCCAAGGAAGGCTTCGCGAGCATGATCGAGCGTCCACTGTTTCGACCGGACCGACGCCCCGAAGATCTCACCGACGAGACCTCGGAGCCCATCAGCGAGCCCTCGGTCGTCACCTCGCTCGATGGGATGGATCTCAGTGCCGTCATCATCACCCCGTCACTGGTCGCCGCCTGGGTCAAGGATCCGAGTCAACCCAAGGTGCTGCGCTTGCGCATCGGCGATGACCTCGCCGGCTGGTCGGTCCAGGACATCCTCCCGGATCGTCTCCTGCTGGAGCGACAGGGTGAGCGTAATACGCTAATATTGCGTGATTACGGGCCCAGAACACCAATCGCCGAAACCCCACCGCCCGCCCCGATCCCGCGTCGCCCACCGCGAGGGTTGCCACGCGCCGATGCCCAGCAACAATGACCGAGACGACTCTTAGAATGCACGGATCGACCAGCCAGGGGCCAGCAATGATGCTGCCAGGCCCCACTCGGCGTCATGCGCCCGCTCGGCAAGTGGGCCGCTGGTCCGCGGTGATCATTGCCGCATGCCTCCTGACCATGATCAGCGGCTGCGAGCGCGCCTACTGGGATCCCACCCTGCGCATCGACGACATGCAGACCGATGGATCTCCCATGGGGGGGCGCGCGCGCACCCAGGCACTCGATGAAACGGAAGCGACCGCGATCGCCCTGCGTGACGAGACCGCCGACGGCGCGAAACCCACCGAATCCCTGCAACGCGGTACGGGCACCTTCGTGCGCTCGATCAGTCCACCCAGTGTCGAAACGGCACCGGGCGACGTGACGCTCAACTTCGACGGCACCGATATCCGCGAGGTGGTCAAGGTCATCCTCGGCGACCTGCTTCAGGTCAATTATGTCCTGCACCCAGCCGTGCAGGGCGTGACCTCCCTGCAGACCGGGCGACCGCTGCGCCGTGAGCATCTGCTGCCGACCCTCGAGACCCTGCTGCGCATGAACAACGCGGCGATCGTCTATTCGGGAGGCACCTACGAGGTCGTCCCGCTCGCCAATGCCATCCAAGGCCGAGTCGTCCCGCAGCTTGGCGAGTCGAGCCGCGCCTTGCCCGAGGGCTACAGCGTGCAGGTCGTCCCGCTGCAATACATCGGTGTGGAGGAGATGAACAGCATCCTCCAGCCGCTGGCGCCCGAGGGCAGCATCATCCGCGTCGACGCACTGCGCAACCTGTTGGTGATCGCTGGGACCAGCCCCGAGATGGGCAATCTCCTCGATACCATCCGCGTCTTCGACGTGGATTGGATGAGGGGCCTCTCGGTCGGGTTCTTCGTGCTGGAATATGCCAAGGCCAACGAGGTCGTCAACCAGCTCCAGAGCCTGCTGGCGGACGAGACCGGGAATCCGTTCAAGGGATTGTTCCGTTTCGTTCCAGTGGAAAGCGCCAACGCATTGCTCGTGGTCTCGCCGCAGGCGAGCTATCTGGCCCAGGCGCGCAATTGGATCGAGCGACTGGACATGGCCGAGGCCACCGGGGATGCCGCCGAGCGACTCTTTGTCTATCGCGTTCGTCATGGGGATGCCGAGAACCTGGCCGATACGCTTTCGCAGCTCTTTGGTGGTGGCGAGGGGGGCACGCGCTCGGCCCCGGTCGGCGGCGTTGCGCCTGGTCTGGGAACCTCCACCATCGGCTCCAGCGGTGATGGCGGCACGGATGGCGGTGGTGCCGGGGGTCAGACACAACCGGCCACGCCTCGCGCCTCCTCACGCCAGATGGAGCTGTCTTCACCACTCAGTATCGTGGCCGATCCCACCAACAACTCATTGTTGATTCGCTCCAGTCCACGTGACTACAAGAAGGTGTTGGACGCGCTCAAGCAGCTCGACATCGTTCCCTTGCAGGTCCTGGTCGAGGCGACCATCGTGGAGATCAGCCTCACCGGTAACCTCAGATATGGCGTCCAGTGGAACTTCTTCGGTCTCGCCACCGAGAGCCAACGCAGCCAGTTCAGCCTGAGCACGGGCGACAGCGCCAACGTCAGCATGACCTTCCCGGGCTTCAACTGGGCGGTGATCAGCCGACCGGATACGATCCGCGCGGCGCTGAGTGCCTTGGCGACCGACAACCTGCTCAATGTGCTCTCCTCGCCATCGGTCATGGTCCGAGACAATCAGACCGCGAAGATCCAGGTCGGCAAGGAGGTGCCGATCGCCACCTCGACCCAAACCGGCCTTTCCGAGATCGATCGCACCTTCAATACGATCCAATACAAACCGACCGGCGTGATGCTCACCGTCAAGCCGCGGGTCACGCCTGGCGGACTGGTACAAATGGAGATCGAGCAGGAGGTCAGCACAGTCGACACTGAAAAGACCTCCGGTATCGACTCACCGACCATCTCGACCCGCAACATCACCAGCTCGGTCGCAGTGCGCTCCAACCAATCCGTGGTCCTCGGTGGCCTGATCCAGAATCAACAGAGCACGACCAACACGGGTGTGCCTGGGCTCTACAACCTGCCCTTCCTCGGGCCACTCTTTGGGCAGCGCAGTCGCGATTCCAAACGCACCGAGCTGGTCGTGGTGCTCACGCCGAGGGTGATGGCCAATGATCAGGACATCGAGACGGTCAATGACGACTTCCGCAACAAGGTGCGGGGTCTGCAGATGAAGTTCTGAATCGGGGTGACGGCTTGATCGAATGCGCATGGGGCTTGCGCAACCCCGATTTGAAAAGACTCAAGAGCGACGCGAATCCATGCCGATGGTGAGCGTCTCCTCGATCCGGTCCAGCAAGAGCTCGAGGGACTCGGGGGTGACGACGACCGAGCCTGAGTAGGGATGATAGATCTCGAGGATCGAGACGACCATGACGCCAATGATGGTGCCATAGAGGCTGACCATCATCCAGGCGGTGCGACGATTGTGGGCATGTGCCATCGCCACTCCGCTCAGGACGACCACTGAGCAGATCCCCAGCGCGGCCCAGAGGATCTCGGGGATCTCTTGACGGCTGATGCTCAGGCGCTGCTGCCTGGCCTCCACGACCTCGTGGAATGTTTCGTGAAAGAAGCGTTCGCTCAGCGAGTTGGCATAGGGGATGTCCGGCGCCAGGATCCATGCGCGCAGATCCAGCAGTGCTTGGGTGGTGGCCGGATGCTCATGGCTCACGTGCATGCTCGTCCACTCCTGTTCGATCACCGACTGGACATAGCGCGCGAGGAGTGCCGGGCCGATCCCGGCGGCGGGCATGTGCGAATGGAGGTGCCGTATGGCGAAATCCTCGGCATGCGCGGCGCGCACCGCGCTCTGATGGTTGTGCCAGCTGGTGTTGATGATGATCACGGCAAAGATCGCATAGGCCACCATCAGCGGACTCACCAAGGTCGCTTGGATCGTCCTGAACGCGGTTTGCCAGGCCGGCGATCGCACTCGACACAGCGACTCGGCGATCAGGACACCCATCCCGCCGGCGATCAGGATGCCGATTGGCAATGCGGTCCAGAAGGGCAGATCGGCGATGAAATGCAGCATGGCGTCAAGGATGATCCATGGACGTGGCTTCCCCCAATGATAAAGTGATCAGGAATCGGTTGTCAGGGGGCAGGCAGCCATCTCATCGAGCCTTCGATCGTTCAGGCGACATCAAGGCATTCTCTGGGAACCTTGGTCCGCATTCACCTCACGGGGTCGCAGACTCCACCTCCGCGGGTGGCGGCCCCGCCACTGGCAGACACACGCTGACCAGGGTCCGTCCAGGGGCCGACTCCAGTTCGATCGTGCCCCCATGCATGAGGACGATACGGTGCGCGATCGCCAGCCCGAGACCGAGTCCAAAGCGAATCGTCCCCTGTTTCGTCGTGAAGCGGGGCTCGAAAACCCGCGTCAGGATCGCCGGATCGATGCCAGGACCATTGTCGAGTAGACGCACCCGCACCTGAGTCGGGTCAGGCGCATCCGTCGTCAGCTCGATCCGCCCCCCCGCGGGCAGTGCATCGAGCGCGTTGCTGATCAGGTTGGTCCAGAGCTGGTTGAGCTCGCCTGGGTGGCAGCGGATGCGCGGCAGCGACCCAAAGCGACACTCGACCTCGACGGCTTGGAGCCGATAGGCCATCAGGCGCAGGGTATCCTCGATGCCGGCATGGAGGTCGACGTCCGCGATCGGCTTGCCCGTTGGGCGGCTGTAGGCGTGCAGGCTCTTGACCAGTTCGCACATCCGCTGGGCGGCGACCTCGATGCTGCGCACGGCCGTGCCGAGCCCCGCCGCGGCCTCCACCAGATCGAGACTGTCAGGATCAGCGGCCAGCGCGCGTGCCTGTTGTGGATCCTCGATCCCGGCCCCGATCAAACGCTGGACCAACCCCGGGGTTGGCAGGATGGCCTCCAGTCGGCGTCGGGCGCTGCGCTCCTCCGCTGTGGTGCGCGGCGCGCGCGCGCGCGCGCTGGTGAACATCTCTTCGATCAGGGCCCAACGCGGATGACTGGACACCACCTTCTCCAGATCCTCGGCCAGAAAGCTGACGGCCCGCAGCATCGCTGTGACCGGATTGTTCAGGTCGTGAGCAATCCCGGCGGCCAGCTCACCGAGTGTGGCGAACCGAGCCTGAGCAATGAGCTCCAGACGGGCCTCCTCGAGTTGGTGGAGCGCCTCGGCCAAGCGTTGGCGCTCTTGCTCGAGCGCTTGGTTGAGCCGGATCTTCTCGACCTGGAGCTGATCGGCACGGCGTAGCCGCTTGGCCAGTGCATGGATGGACAGCGCCGCGAGCGCGGCGCCCAGCTCGGGATCGAGCGCCAGCGCACGATCGAGCTGCTCGTAGGAGAGATGAACCACCTCCACGTGGGTGGTCGCGCGCGCGGTGAAGAAGGCGCGCTCTCGTTGCGCCAGCGAGAGCAGGCCGACGACCGAGCCGGTCGAGTCGTGATGCAGCCGCAGCTCGTTGTCGTCGAGTGTGCGATCGAGTGCCACCCGACCACGCAACACCAGAAAAACCGCGGCGACGTCGACACCTTCATGCACGAGCCGGGCGCCAGCCGGCAGATAGAGTCGCGGTCGCGGTCCGAGCACGCGCTCGATGCCAGTGAGCAAGCGATGTGCCATATCGTGTGCATCGAGCTCAAGCAGCGTGAGCAATGTGCTTTCGGGCTGAGCGATCGCGCCACCGCCCTCCGCCACCAGTGCGCGGGTGCGCGGATCGTCTGGACGCTCCCTGCTGAGCCAGCGTAGTGTCTGGGCGCGCGCCTGCCAGGCCAGCATGCCCAGCTTCCAGGGGATGTGGACGAGCCCGTCGAGTCGGTGGTGGTCAAGGGTTCGCGCCAGATCGGCATGACATTGGCCGTCGGTCAGCAGCAGCAGGGCGGCCCGCCGCAGGACGGGCTGGCGGTCGAGCTCGGCGATCCGTTCGTCGAGCGCGCCCCCCGTGGCCGCGAGCACGATCAAGGGCACGGCCCAATCCGGATGAGCCGCGAGCAGGGCCACGGCCGCGCCCGCATCGGCGGTTTGGACCATCTCCATGAGGCCGCTCAGACCCTGCTCGATCTCGGTACGAACCTGGGTCGCCAGAGGCTCGGTCGCCACCACCAGGACACGCCAAGGCTCCTCTGGCGCGGACTGGCACGCCCACGTTGGTCTGGTCATAGCACGCCCAGCACAGACCAGATCTGCGGCATCAAGAAGGCCAAGAGCAGAGAGCCGATCCCGCCGACCAGGATCCCAACCCCGATCATGGCGCGGGTCGGAACCTCGCCAGTGGCATAAGCCACCGCATTGGGTGGCGTCGAGATGGGCAATGCCATGGCCAGCGAGCAGGCCAGCGCGACCACGACCCCGACCGCGGTCGGATCGACTGGAAGTCCGATGGCCAGACTCAAGGCCAGCGGGATGATCAGATTCGCGGTCGCCGAGTTCGAGATCACGGTCGAGAGTCCGATCGCGACCAGTACCAGCAGCAGGAGCAAGGCTTCCACTGGCAGGGCGCTCCAATCCACCAAGGCGATGAGCCAATCATCCAGTCCGCTGTGGCCGATCCCAGCACCCAGTGCGATACCGCCAGCGACCAGCCAGAGTACGGGCCACTGCAGACGTCTCAGGTCGTCCCCGTCCATGACTTGCGTGGCGAGCAGCGCGACCACCGGAAAGAAGCCGACAGTGGATGAGGGGATACCGTGCAGTGGCTCGGTGAGCCAGAGCAGCAAGGTGATCCCGGCGATCGCGTAGAAGAGCAGTGCCGATGCGGAGCGGTCGAAATCGGCCGCGAGCGTCAGCACCAGAGCCGTGTCCTTGGCGATATAGCGGCGCGTCAGGTACCACCAGGCGACGGCGAGGGTCAAGAGCATCAAGGGCATGGACATCATCATCCAGACGATGAATGACACGCCCTGACCTTGCGCCTCGAGCGCGCCGAGAGCGATCGCGTTCGGCGGCGAGCCGACCGGCGTGCCGATCCCCCCGATGTTCGCCGCCACTGGAATTGCCAACGCGACCCCGGTCCGGGTCGCGCCACTCGGCAGCGCGGCGAGGATCGGGATGACCACCGCGAACATGGTCGCTGCCGTGGCCGTATTGGACATGAACATCGACATGAGCGCCGTGATCATCATCAGACCCAGCAGACTGCGACGCGCATTGCCCGCGAATGGACGCAGCATGATCGCCGCCAGATTGCGATCGAGACCGAATTTGTGCGCACCGTCGGCGATCAGGAAGCCGCCGAGAAAGAGGATGATGACCGGATTGGCCAGGGTGGCGAAATAGCTCGCGGCCGGGGGCAGCCCGTCAGTGGCGCCGAGCACTGCCTGATCCGACAGCATCAGGACCTCGAGTAGGATCACCAAGACCGCGGTGGCGTAGAGCGGGATCGCCTCGCTCACCCACAAGAGGATCGCGAGCAGGAAGATCGCCAGCATCCGTTGACCCGCCGGCTCGAGCCCCGGGATGTCGATCCAGGGGACGAGGATGAACGCGCCGATACCTAGCAGCAATCCCAGACGCTGCACGCGGCTCGGTCGCGGCAGGGTGGAGCGGGGGCGTGAGGACGCGGAGACCATGCGCAAGGATGCTCGGTGCGGTGGATCAGCCGGGTTCGGCACCACGCAGATGCCGGTTGACCGCGACCCAGCTGCCGATCAGGCTGAACAGGATGCTGCCACCCAAGACCAGCAGTGTCTCCGCCGGCCCCAGACCGGAGAGCGGGAACTCGCTGCGGTAGAGACTGGCCAGGCGCGAGACCGGCTGTTGCAGCAGTAGCACCGCCAGGTTGACCAGTATCCAGGCGGTGATCCCGCCGAGCAGTCCGTACCAGACCCCCGCATAGAGAAAGGGTCGACGGATGAATGAGGCCGTGGCCCCGACCAGCTCCATGATCTCGATCTCCACTCGCCGGTTGAGGATCTCGAGTCGGATGGTGTTGCCGACGATCAGCAGCACACCCAGCCCGAGCAGTGCGCCGAGCAAGACGACGGCACGCTGGGCAAGATCGATGATGGCCTGGAAGCGTTGCAGCCATAGTGTGTCCATACGTGCGAAATCGACCTCGGGCCAAGTGAGTAGCTCGGCATGCAGCGCCTCCAATCGCTCGGATGAGCTATGGGCGGCCTGCGGGTAGATGGCCAGGACGATTGGTAGCGGGTTGCTCGTGAGCTGGGACAAGGCCTCGGCGAAGCCGCCGAGGGTCCGGAATTCGTCGAGCGCCTGCTCACGACTGATCAGATCGACCCGCGCCAGCTCGGGACGCTCGCGCAGCTGTGCCGCGACGTGCTGGGCCGCGTCATCATCGATGTCTTGATGCAGGAAGAGTGAGATGGCCGCGGTTTGGTCCCAGCCCCCCGCCATCGCGCGCAGGTTGTCGGTCATGATATAGAGGGCGATCGGCAAGGCCAGCGTGATTCCGATCACGGCAATGGTCATGCCGGTCGGCAGCGGGGTGCGCATCAGTCGCCCAAGGGTCTCGACCGCGATTTGGAGCTGCCGGTCGAGCCAATGGCCGACCCGATCGAGCAGCTTGGGGCCACGCCGTCGCATGCGCTGCCTCGCCATTCCTACCAGTCTCCCCCGGTGTCTCCGGTCAAGCGCCCCCCGGTCAAGGTCAGGATCCGATACGGCAGCGACATCACCAGATTCAGGTCATGGGTGGCGATCAACAGCGTGACGCCCACCTGATTGAAGCGCTCGAAGAGCGAGAAGATCTCGCGCGAGAGGTCTGGATCGAGGTTCCCGGTCGGCTCGTCGGCCAGCACCAGGGGCGGGCGCGCGACCACGGCGCGCGCGATGCCGACACGCTGCTGCTCCCCGCCGGAGAGCGCCACGGGGTGGGCGCGCTCGCGCGCGAGCAGACCGACCTGATCCAGGGCAGCGCGGACCCGTCGACCGATCTCCTTGTAGCCAAGACCAGCCACGACGAGTGGGAGTGCGACATTGTCGAACACACTTCGGTCGGGCAGCAGACGATTGTCTTGGAAGATCATGCCGATCTCGCGGCGATGATAGGGGATCTTGCGCTGCGGCAACGTGGCCAGGTTGCGTCCGTTGACGAGAACCTGCCCACGCGTCGGCCGCTCCAGCAGACCGATCAGTCGCAGCAGCGTGCTCTTGCCGGCGCCCGAATGGCCAGTGAGGAAGGCCATCTCGCCGGATTCCATCACGAAGCTGAGGTCGCTCAGGGCCTCGCCACGTTCCGGATAACGCTTGAAGACATGCTCGAAGCGAATCAACGCAATGACCTCAGCTCAACAGAGCGTCCAGAAACTCGTCGGGATCGAATGGTCGCAGATCGTCGATGGTCTCGCCGACCCCGATGAAGCGGATCGGCACCTTGAGGCGATCCGCGATCGCGAACAGGATTCCACCCTTGGCGGTGCCGTCGAGCTTGGTGAGGGTGATCCCGGTGAGCCCGACCGCTTGATGGAAGTGCACGGCCTGATTGAGTGCGTTCTGTCCAGTCGTCGCATCCACGACCAGCATGACCTCATGGGGTGCCTCGGGATCGATCTTCTTGAGCACGCGCGCGACCTTGGCCAGCTCCTCCATCAGATTCGTTTTGGTATGCAGGCGACCGGCCGTGTCGGCGATCAGCACATCCGCGCCGCGCGCGGTGGCGGCCTGCAAGGCGTCGTAGATCACCGATGCCGAGTCCGCCCCGGTCTGCTGTGCCACGACCGCGACGCGATTGCGCTCGCCCCAGGCCTGGAGCTGCTCGACCGCGGCGGCGCGAAAGGTGTCGCCCGCGGCGAGCATGACGCTGTTGCCCTCCGCTTGCAGATGCTTGGCAAGCTTGCCGATGGTGGTCGTCTTACCGGCCCCATTGACCCCAACCATGAGAATCACCTGGGGGCGTCCGGGCGCGGGCTGGCGCACCGGGGCCACCGTGCCTTGCAAGATGTCGCGCAGCGCCGTCTTGAGTGCTGCCAGCAGTGCCTGCGGATCGGCCAGCGATTTGCGTTTCACGCGGTTGGTCAGGTCGGCCATGATGCGCGTGGTCGCGGTGACCCCGACATCCGCCGTGAGCAGGAGTGTCTCGAGCTCCTCCAGCAGATCATCGTCGATCCGCTTGCGTCCGGCGAACAGTGTCCCCATACCATCGCCGAGTTGACTGCGGGTCCGCGCAAGCCGATCGCGCAGACGCGTGAAGACGCCCGGCTTCTTCGCCGCAGGGGCCGCTGGAGGGGCCTGCTCGGCCTCGCTCATGGGTGTCGCCGGGGCGTCGTGGGTCGGTGTCCGACGCTTCCCGCGCAGCCAGCCCATGCGCCGAGGCGCGGGCTCGCCGTCTGCTAGGCCATCGGTGTGTGCTGGCGTGGTGTCCAGGCTCGGGGCTGGTGGCGGCGGTGCTGGCGCGCGCGCGGGGCTGCTGGTGGCCGGACCCGACGATGTCACTGCGTCCGCGTCCGCCTCGACCGGGGCATCGATCCTGTTGTGATCGAGCGATGGCTCCCGTTCGCCTGCCGGGTCCTCCTTGGGTTTTTTACCGAAACCGAGCTTACCGAAACGGAACATAGCGCATTGCCTGAAAGGGGAGATGAGGCGTGCGACGCTCAATCGAGCGCGACGCGGTCGCTGCCATCATGGCCGCGTCACGCGACGCCGGGGCGCGCCGCATCTTGGGTCATGCTATCAGATCGGCCCAACGCTCGCCCGTCCGATACCGCAGTGGGCCTTGCTGGAGCGCATCGAGCAGCGCGCCGAGCGCCGAGCGCCGAGCGCGGCCGGGAACTCGTAACCCGATCGGCTTGCCCCAACATCACCTCGCACCAGCCAGATGCTGAATTCATCAACCATGTCGACTGGAGACCCCATGCGACCGATCCCCGTCATCATCACACTCCTGTTGAGTCTGACCAGCCTAGCGGCCTCGGCCAATCAGGCGAAAGTCCACGAGACCGTCCTCGACAACGGGCTCAAGGTTCTGGTCAAGCCGGATCGACGTGCCCCGGTGTTGATCTCGCAAGTCTGGTACAAGGTCGGAGCGAGCTATGAGCACGGTGGCGTCACGGGTGTATCGCATCTCCTCGAGCACATGATGTTCAAGGGGACCGAGCGACTCGCGCCTGGCGAATTCTCGCGCATCATCGCCGAGCATGGTGGTGAAGAGAATGCCTTTACCGGCCGCGACTACACCGCCTACTTCCAGGAATTGGCGAGCGACCGACTCGAGATCGCCTTCGAGCTCGAGGCCGAGCGGATGCGCAATCTCACCCTGGATCCGGACGAGTTCGCGAAGGAGTTGGAGGTGGTCAAGGAGGAGCGGCGTACCCGCACGGACGACGATCCACAGTCACTGACCTTCGAGCGCTTCAACGCCGTCGCCTATGTCGCCTCGCCCTACCGCAACCCGGTCATCGGCTGGGCCGGCGATCTCGAGCAGGCGCGGGTCGAGGATCTGCGTGACTGGTATCGGCGGTGGTACGCCCCGAACAACGCCACCCTGGTGGTTGCGGGTGATGTCGATCCCGAGCAGGTCTTCGCCCTCGCGCGCAAGCATTTCGGTCCGCTGGCGCCAGAGGCGATCGATGCCCCCAAGGCGCAGCCGGAGCCCGCGCAGATCGGTGAGAAGCGCATCAGTGTCAAGGCCCCGGCGCGCGAGCCCTATCTCCTGATGGGCTACAAGGCCCCGGCATTGCGCGATGCCTCGGAGCCCTGGGAGGCCTATGCGCTCGAGGTCCTGGCCTCGGTCCTGGACGGTGGCAACAGTGCCCGTTTCGCCCGCGAGCTGGTGCGCGGGAGTCAGGTTGCGGCCTCGGCTGGCGCGAGCTACAGCGCGTTCGGTCGTCTTCCTGGTATGTTCGTGCTGAGCGGGGTGCCCGCCGCTGGGCAGACGATCGAGCAGCTCGAGTCCGCCCTGCGCGCCCAGATCGAGCGGGCCCAGACCGAGCTCGTCGACGCGATCGAGCTGGAGCGGGTGCGCAATCAACTCATCGCCGCGAAGGTCTACGAGCTGGACTCACTCTTCTACCAGGCGATGATCCTGGGTCAGCTGGAGACGGTGGGTCTGGGTTGGCGGTTGGCCGAGACCTATGTCGATCGGCTGGCGGAGGTCACGCCCGAGCAGATCCGCACGGTGGCCCGCCGCTACCTGGCGCCTGATCAGTTGACGGTCGCGATCCTGGATCCACAGCCACTCGATGAGCACCGAGCCGCCACATCCCGCGCGCTCGGGCAGGAGGTGACCCATGTCCATTGAGTTTCGTCGCCTGGCCCAGTGGTCGGCCGGCTGTCTGCTGCTGGTCGCCACGGCGAGTCTCGCCGCTCCCACGATCCAATCCTGGGACAGCCCGAGCGGTGCACGCGTGCTCTTCGTCGAGGCGCCGGACTTGCCGATGGTCGATGTGCGAGTGGTCTTCGATGCCGGCAGTGCGCGCGACGGTGAGCGCTCGGGTCTGGCCTCCATGACGGCCGCGATGTTGACCCAAGGCGCGGGCGATTGGAGCGCGGACGCGATCGCCGAGCGTATCGAGAGCCTCGGGGCGCGCCTCAGCGCGAGCGCGGATCGTGACCGCACCACGGTCTCGCTGCGCACCTTGACCCGCCAACCCGCGATGACCACGGCACTGGAGACGCTCGCGACCGTCCTCAGCGCTCCCAGCTTCGGTGCGAGCGATCTGGAGCGTCTGCGCGCCAATCGTCTCACCGCCCTGCGCCAGGACGAGGAGTCACCGCGCACCGTCGGCCAAAAGGCACTTTATCGGAAGGTGTTCGGCGATCATCCCTATGCGACGGACCCAGCCGGTGAGGCCACGACCATCAGCGCCCTGACTCGTGCCGATCTAGAGGCGTTTCATCGCCGCTACTACACCAGCGCCAATGCCGTGGTCGCCATCGTCGGCGCACTCGAGCGCGCTCAGGCCGAGACGCTCGCCGAGCAGGTCACCGCCGCGCTGCCGCGGGGTGAGCGTCCAGCGCCCTTGCCGAATGTGACCGAGCTCGCGACCGGGATCCTGGAGCAGGTCGCCTTTCCCTCCACCCAAACCACCGTGATCGCCGGCCAGCCGGGTATCCGCCGCGGCGATCCGGATTATTTCCCACTCTATGTCGGCAACCACATCCTTGGCGGCAGCGGTTTGGTCTCGCTCTTGATGGAGGAGATCCGCGAGAAACGGGGCCTCTCCTATAGCACCTACAGCTATTTCCAGCCCCTGGCCCAGCCCGGCCCCTTCCTGATGGGTCTGCAGACGAAGAACGACCAGGCCGACCAGGCGCGTGATGTGATGCTCGATACACTACGTCGCTTCATCGCCGATGGACCGACCGCGGCCGAGTTGACCGCGGCCAAGAAGAACATCACCGGCGGCTTCCCACTGCGCGTGGCCAGTAACTCGGACATCGTGGGCTATCTCGCGATGATCGGCTTCTATGGTCTGCCACTGGATTATCTCGACCGCTTCAATGAGCGCATCGAGTCAGTGACCGCCGAGCAGATTCGGGATGCATTCGCGCGCCGGCTCGATCCGAGCCGTTTGGCGATCGTCGTCGTCGGAGGTGGCACGGCCGGTGCCGAAGCGGTCGATGCGGAGGGTTAGGGGAGAGTTGCGCATCATCGGGGGCCGCCTGCGCGGACATCGCTTCGCGGTCCCGGATGCGGTCGGTCTGCGGCCCACCCCCGATCGCGTGCGCGAGACACTCTTCAACTGGCTGGCGCCCGTCATGCCTGGCGCGCGTTGCCTGGACCTGTTCGCCGGCAGTGGCGCGTTGGGTCTAGAGGCTGCGTCACGCGGCGCCGCCGAGGTGGTGATGGTCGAGCGCGCGGATGCGTTGGTCCGTCAACTGCGCACCCACATCGAGCGACTCTCCCTGGCGTCTGTGCGGATCATCCAAGCCGATGCCCTGAGCTGGCTCGAGGGCAGCGATGCCCCCTTCGACATCGTCTTTCTCGATCCGCCCTATGATGCCGATCTCTGGGCCCCCGCCATCGCGGGACTGCTGCGGGGTGCCTGGCTCAATCCGGGCGGTCGACTCTATCTCGAAGCCCCACGCTCGGTTGGTCTCCCGCTGTTGCCGCCTGAATGGGATCTGGCTCGCGACAAGACCGCTGGACAGATCCGCTACGGTCTTGCCATCTGTGGCGCTCATCCCGAAGCGGCGCGGTCTCGACCCCTCGTCGACCGAGCGCGAGCCACTGAGTCGCGGCGGTGACCAGTCGCCCCAATTCCGAGTAAAATGTCTCGACTCGCGCGCAGTATCGGCCGGACGCTGATGACGAGAGAAGATGGGCGCTGACTGGATTCATGGCCAATGTTCTGCTAAATAATTAGTCATATCGCGGCGCTGCCGCGTCTGCTCACAAGGCGGGCCATGATCGAGACTCTGACCCTATCGGATCTCTGGCGGTCTAGACCACCGCTGACGCTCGCCCCGGACGCCCCGCTCTCCACTGCCGTCTCGCTCATGGGCGAGCGACGGGTCAGCTCGGTGATCGTCGTGGCCGGCGAACGCCCGGTCGGTGTCTTCACCGAGCGCGATGTACTCTGCTTGGTCGCTCATGGTGACTATCGTCCCGCTGGACCCTTGCGCGAGTACATGTCGCCCGACCCCTTGACCGCCGGTGTGGGCATGACGTTCGCCGAAGGCTATGCGCGGATGAGCACGCGCGGCTGCCGACACCTGGTGCTGGTCGATGAGCAGGAGCGGGTGCTGGGCATCCTCTCGGAGACCGATTTCGCCCAAGCACTGGGAACCGGTGATCTACTTGGTCCCAATCGCGTCTCCGATCTGATGACTCGCGACCCGGTGACCCTTCCGCCCGATGAAACGGTCGCCACGGCCTTGCTGCTCATGGCGGAGCGGCGGATCAGCTCGGTGCTGATCGCCGAACAGGGTCGCGCCATCGGGATCCTGAGCGAGCGTGATGCGATTCGTCTGGCGGCCGCCGAGGGTGATCTGCGTGCCGTGCGCATCGCCGAGCGGATGTCCGCTCCAGTGCATGTCATCGATCTGGATTGTCCCGCTGGCGAGGCGATCCAGCGCATGAGTACCCATGCGGTTCGGCGTCTGGCCGTCGTGGACGCGCAGGGGATGCTCGTCGGCATCCTGACGCGACGCGATCTCTTGAAGGATGTCCAAGCGACCTACATCCGGATGTTGCGTCGTTTCGTCGCCGTGCAGGGCGAGGCACTCGAGGAGACGCAGCGCGAGCTGGCCGACCAGGCCCTGCTGCGAACCGTTCTCGAGCACTCCGAGCATCTCGGCATCCTGGTCGCCGACTCCGATCAAGTGATCCGGTTCATCAATGACGCGGCCCTGCAGACCCTGAATCTGACCGCGATGACGGCTCCGCTGAGATCGGTCGCCGAGCTCTTCGATGCGGCTGGACTGAGCCGCGCGCTCGACGCCGAGCGGCTGGCCCGCTTGAAGTGCGCCGAGCGTCTCACGCGCGAGCTGAGTCTCGACGCCGACGGTGAGCCGCGTTGGCTGCGTCTGTCCGCTTCAGTCGTGCGCGATGAGGCTGGCAATCGGGCCGGCTATCTGCTCATCATCGAGGACATCACCAACGAGCACGAGCAACAGAATCGGCTGCGCCTGATCGGTACCCTGATCGAGAATACCAGCAAGGGGATCATCATCTCGGATGCGGACAACCGCATCCTCGCGGTCAATCCTGCCTTCACCCTCATCACCGGCTACAGCCCGGCGGAGGTGATGGGACAAGATCCGCGCATGCTCGGCTCCGGCCGTCATGACGCCGATTTCTATCGTACACTTTGGGCGGGGCTGAGCCGCAATGGCGCCTGGAGCGGCGAGATCTGGAATCGACGCAAGGACGGTGAGATCTATTCGTGCTGGATGCAGATCGATCGGGTGCTCGGTCCCGATGGCGAGGTGCTGCAATACGTGGCGATGCTCACCGAGCTGTCCCCGGCGGATGCGTCCGAGTCACTCGAGCAACGTGACCCACTCACCGGTCTGCCCAACCTCACCGCGCTACGCGCGCGCCTGACCGAGATCCTGGAGCAGGCCGACGCGGGCGGACAGCGTCTGATCCTACTGGTGCTGGGACTGGATGGTTTCGGCGATCTCGTGGCCGCGCACGGACATGTGGCCGGGGATGCGACGCTGCAGAGCGTTGCCATGCGCTTGAGCAGCGCGGTCGCGACAACGGATCTTTTGGCCCGTCTGGCCGGCGGGCGGTTCGTCATCGTGCGTCTTCTGGAGCCTGGGGTCGACATGGCCATGCATGCCACCGCATTGGCGCAGCAGTTGCGTCAATGCGTGGAGGTCGCGCTGGATCTACCCGATCTGCCGCCGCAGCAGCTCATCGCGAGCGTCGGCATCGCGCTCTACCCAGAGGACGGTGCGCGAGTCGGCTCGCTCTTGCGTCATGCCGAGGCCGCGTTGATTCAGGCCAGCGAGGTCGGGTACGGCCATCTCGCGTTCCATCGCCCGGAGTTGACCCAGATCGCGCGCAGTCGGATCAAGGTCGAGCAGGAGCTGCGCAGGGCCTTGAGGGATGGCGAATTCCACCTGCTCTATCAGCCCATCATCGCCATCGAGACCGCCACCGTGGACGCGGTCGAGGCGCTCTTGCGCTGGCGACATCCGCGTGATGGCATGCTGTCACCCTGTGACTTCCTCGAAGCGCTGGAGCGCAGTGATCTGGCGCGGCCAGTGGGCTGCTGGGTCCTCGAGCAGGCCGTCGCTCAGGCACGGACCTGGGAGTCACACTCGAGGGTGCTCGTCACCATCAACGTCTCTGGCTCACTGCTCTACTCAGGCGAGCTGGCGCGGGATGTTCAAGATGCGCTGGAGCGCGGCGGACTCGATCCCGGGCGGCTTGTCATCGAGGTGCAGGAGCGCAGCCTGTTGCGCGACATCCATCAGGCCATCCGCGAGCTCAAGCGCATCCGTGATCTGGGCGTGGCGATCGCCTTGGACGACTTCGGCATCGGCTACTCGACATTGCGCGATCTCAAGCGTCTGCCGATCGATTATCTCAAGATCGACATGGCCCTGATTCGCTACCTCACGACCGACCCGGAGGACGAGGCCATCGTCCGCTCCACCATCGCCGCCGCCCACGAGCTGGGGATCAAGGTCATTGCCGAGGGAGTGGAAACCGAGGAGCAGCTCCGCTATCTCTCACGGGCCGGCTGTGACCTGGCTCAGGGCTTTCTACTCAGCCGGCTCGTCGAGGCGGAGGCGATTGGCCAGACCGTCACCAGCGAGTCCGGCGCGCGCCGACCTTGACTCGGATTTGCGGATTACTCTGAGCCCACGCACAGCAGCCTCCCACGCTGGGACAGTTTTGGAAGAGCCGGCCAAACTCGAGGCTCAGGGCAGGGTGGATTGCCTGTCCGTTGATTAGGAAACCATGAGCATTCAATCATTCTGCACACCCCGTCCGTCGGTCTACGCGGCTGATCGCCGCGCCACGGTCCTCAACCTCGATACCTTCCTCAAGGGACAGGTCGACGGCGCTGCGTTCTTCGAGGAGAACTACTTCACCAACGGAATGCTCACGCTGGTGGATCGGGCCTTTCGCCATCTCGGTGGTCAGGGCGCGGGTTCATCGGTGTTTCTGCTCTCGCAGGCCATGGGGGGCGGTAAGACGCACAGCATGATCGCACTGGGTCTACTGGCGCGGGATCCCCTGTTGCGTGATCGAGTGCTCGAACACAACCCGGCCCCCGCGCTCGGGGCGTGTCGGGTTGCGGGTTTCAATGGTCGCAGTACCGATGCGCCCGGCGGTATTTGGGGATCGCTCGCCGAGCAGCTCGGCAAAGCCGATCAGTTCGCCCGCTATGTTTCGCCCTTGCTCAGTGCGCCGGGGCCGGAAGCCTGGAAGCAGTTGCTCGGCGACGAGCCGCTGGTGCTGTTTCTCGACGAGTTGCCGCCTTATCTCGAATACGCCGTCACGGTCCCGGTTGGGAATGCCGATTTGAGTGTCGTGACGACGGCCGCTCTGGCGAACCTCTTCGTGGCCGTCGCGGACATGGGCAATGTGTGTCTGGTGCTGTCCGATCTGGCCGGGTCGAGCTTCGGCATTGGTCAATCCGCGCTGGAGGCGGCCTTCAACCGCGCGGTGCATGGCATCACCTCGGAATCCAAACGCATCGCCGTGCCCATCACGCCGGTCAACCCGAACGGCGACGAGCTGTATCACATTCTGCGCAAACGTCTGTTCGAGCGGGTCGCGCCGCAGTCGAACATTGCCGCCGTGGCCGCCGCCTATCGCGAGGCGCTGCGCGAGGCGGTCAAGATGGGCCTGACCACCAGCTCGCCCGAGACCCTTTATACCCGCGTCATCGACGCCTATCCCTTCCATCCCGATCTGCGCGAGCTGGTCGGTCGGTTCAAGGAAAACGAGGGGTTCCAGCAGACCCGAGGCGTCATCCGGCTGATGCAGATGGTCGTGTCCAGCCTGTGGAGCTCAGGGCATGCGGCCAACATCGACTTGATTCACCCCTATGATCTCGATCTCAATCTCGACGAGATCGCCTCCGAAATTCGCACCATCAATCCGTCGCTCAGTGAGGCGATCGCCCACGACATTGCCCGTGGCGGGGATGCGGAGGTCGAGCAGATCGATGCCGACAATGGCAACACCGACACCTCCGATGCCGCGCGCCTGATCCTCGTCGCTTCACTGTCGACCACGCCGGGGGCGATTCAGGGTCTGCGCGAGTACCAACTGATCGACTGCCTTCAGCGACCCGGTCGCGACCTCTCCACCTTCAAGGTCAACGTCCTGGACAAACTGGCCACCCGCGCCTGGTATCTCCACGACTCCGCCGATGGCCGCCTGTTTTTCAAGAATCAGCAGAATCTCGCCGCCAAGCTGCGTTCCACGGCGCTGTCGCTCCATACCGAAACCGTGGAGCGGATGCTCCGCGAGCATCTCGAGTCGTACTTTTCGGCCTCGCTGCGCGACTGTTATCAGGTCATCAAGGTCCTACCACCACCCGACGAGGTTCAGATCGAGCAGGACAAGACCACGCTGGTGATCGTGCGGCCTGGCGGTCAGGCGAGCCAGTTGCCCATCTCCGCCGACTGGCAGGCCTGGTGGAACCAGCAGCCTTACAAAAACCGCGTCCTCTTTTTGACTGGATCACGGGATACCTTTCAGAAGGTGCTCGATGGCGCCCGGCAGATGCGCGCCCTGCACAGCATCGACGACGAGCTGAAGTCCGAGAACACACCTGCCAACGATCCGCAATGGCGGGCGCTCGATGTGCTGCGCGATCGCATGGGCCTGCAATTCACCGCCGCACTCAAGGAGGCCTTTGACCAGATCGTCTATCCATCGATCAACACCGCCCTGCGCGCCACCGGCATCGATCTCGCCTTTGCCGGCAACCAGAACGGCGAAGCGACGATCCGCAAAACGCTCGAAGGCGCACAAAAATTCACCACCAAGATCGACGATGACAGTTTTCGTATCCGTGCCGAGGCACGTCTGTTCGGTTCCACCGACACCAAGGTCGTGCTCTGGTCCGACTTCAAGCGCGCGGCCGCCGTCAATACCAACTGGCCGCTGCACAAGTTATCCGCACTCGATGATCTCAAGGCCGATTGTGTGCGCCGCGATCTTTGGCGCGAGGAAGGCAATCATCTTCGCCGTGGACCCTTCCCGCCGCCCGTGCCCGAGGTGTCGATTCGCGAGCTCTCCGTCCAGGACGAGGGCGATGGCTATACCTACCTGAAAATCGAGCCGCTCCACGCCCCCGCCGTAGTCTATGAAACCGGCGACGCCGAGCCCACCGCCGCCTCCAGTCCGGTGCCGACGCCCACCCGCTTTGAAGCCACGGGCTTGAGTTATCGTTTTCTCGCCGTCGATCCCAACGATTGCGCCCGCCTCAGTGTAGTCAAGGACTGGACGGCCAAACTCAGGCTCAAGTATCAGCTTCATCATCGCGGCGATCACGACGAAGTCGAGTTGCAGGCCCTGCCCAGAGCAGGCGGCATCGTCATTCGCTACACGACCGACGGCACCGCACCGACCTCGACCGCCGCCGCCACCTACAACGGGGTCTTTCGCGTTCCGGCGAATTGCCGCGTGGTCTGCGCGATCGCCGTGGCCGATGCCTATGATCTGACCTCGGAGACACTGCGCATCCCGATCCCCCAGCCCGGCGAGACGAGGCTGCGTCCCGCGATCGATCTCATGCAGCCGGCGCGCTGGACGCAACAGACCAAGCTCGATGACGCCGGAGCCGTCTGGGATGTCATCCAGCGACTGGAACAGGCCAGCGGGGTCCGCGCGCATGATATCAGCCTGACCGCCGAGAGCCGGGACGGCCAGCAAACCGTCGACTATTTCGGTGCTCTGGATGGCGGTTACGATGGCGTTGCCGTCAAATCAGTGGTCGAACAGCTACAAAACTTGGTCGGAGGCGACAGCTTGCGAATGATCGTTGGCTCGCTGGCGTTCCCCACCGGCCAGGCATTGCTTGACTGGCTCAGGGCCACTCAACAGCCGTTCGACGAAACGAAGATCACCCAATAAGCCATGGCGCGCGCGACTGCTTCCACCATCCGTCCGGTCTCCGCCCGCAAGGTCATCGGCCTGGGCTTTCTGCCGGAGGAGGCCCGTCACGGTTTCCTGATCGAGATTCCCAAGGGCACCGCCGGCGATCAGATGATCTGCATCACCGAACATCGCGGCGACGATCTCGACCATCTGGGCGCGTGGGTGGTGGATGCACCGGCGCCCAACGATCCCGCCTTGCGTGTGGTCATCGACCGCACCCGTTGGCTGGCCCTCGCGCCGGCCTTTTGGGACGAAGCCAATCGCCGTCTGCGCGCCAACGGTCTGCCCCCCGCCAAGTTTCACAAGAACCCCGGCAAGCCGGTTCCGGTGCATCCCTCGCTGGGCAAGGAGCTCTGTGTCCTCTGCTGGGCGGTGGAGGACGCGCCGCCCGGTGACATCCCCAATGCCCTGCATAACTGGGAGGCGCTGGCCCCGGAAGAGCGCTGGTGGCTCTACACCATGACGGTTGCCACGACCGGTCAGGCGATGCAAAAGGGCATCGGTTGGCGCAAGGCGCTGCGGGCGGCGATTGCCGACAATCCGTTCGTCAAGGGCGAAGGGCTGTCGCCCAAGGCGCGGCGCGAGCTGCTGGGGCACGGGCAGATGTCGTTGTCGTTGTGATCGGGTTGTCCCGATCCGTGATTTGATGTAAAAATGCGTTTATTGAAAACAAGCATTTGATGACGGATGACGACCGCGATGAGAACCACGCTTGATTTACCTGACGAAACCTTTCGCCGACTCAAGGCACAGGCCGCGCTCCGGGGCATGAAGCTCAAGGAACTGGTTGCGCAGTTCATCGAACGCGGGCTGGCGGCGGGTACCAATGCGCCTGCCTCTCTGAGCGAGCGTCCGCCGTTGCCGGTCGCCATCCCGCGCGACCCCGACGCACCGCTCACGCCGGCGCTCACGAACGCGCAGCTTGCGGCCATCCTGGATGCGGAAGATCTGGAGCAGTACCGGCGCGTGATCGACCACAGCGGCGCACAGCACCATGACTGACCTGCCCGATATTAACGTCTGGCTGGCCTTGGTCGATGAAAACCACATCCACCACGCCACGGCCAAGCGGTATTGGCGTGATCAGTTATCGGACCAGGCGGCATTTTGCCGCATCACCATGCTCGGGCTATTGCGTTTGAGTACCCAGCCAAGGGTCTTGAGCCGCACGCTGACCCATGAAGAGGCATGGCGCATCTACCGCCGGTATCGGGACAACCCCGCCGTGTGTTTTCTGGCCGAATCCGCCTCGACGGAGGCGCAATTTGCCGCGCTCTCGCTGGGCAGCGACCTTCCACACCGCCTCTGGACTGATACTTACCTCGCCGCCTTGGCCATGAGCACCGACTGTCGATTAGTGTCTTTCGACAGCGACTTCAAACGCTTTGCCAGTCTGAATTTTCTGCACCTGGTTCCCGTGCCGACGCCCTAGACCTTCCAGCAAACTGGTTTTATGAAAGCCACCCTTGACCTCCCAGACGAACTGTACC
>RZZN01000104.1 GCA_009929855.1 Gammaproteobacteria bacterium | reverse complement strand
GGGGACGAAATAGCCGCGCTCCTCCCAGCGGCCATACCAGGTCTGTTCCAGAGTGTGCGGGTCGTAGTTTTTGTCCAGCATGAGCGTTGCGCCGAGGGTGGGTTGGAAGCGGATAGGCATTGCAGTATAACCGAAGGCGACCCCGGCCCGGACAGACCAGACACGCCCCGCCCAGACGACCCGGTCCGCGCGGCGACGCCGCCCGCGCGACTTTTTGCCCCCAAGCTGCCGCATGTCAATCACAGGAGTCTTCATGGGGTGATCGCTTCCGCTCAGTCTGTGATAATGGCGTGTTTTCCAGGCGACCGGGGGCCGGTTCCGGTCGCTTCAAACAACCCTGAACGTCAGTGACGAGAGAAGAGAGGTACGTCGTAACCATGTCATCCACGACCACGAAACATGTCTTCGCCTATGAGGAAGGAGACGGCAAGGACAAGAAGCTGCTCGGTGGCAAGGGTGCCAATCTGTGCGAGATGACCCAGATTGGACTCAATGTGCCGCCCGGTTTCGTGATCTCCACCGCGGCCTGCCTCGACTATCTCGCCACGCCCGATCGGACCCTGCCGGCCGGTCTGCTCGATGAGGTCCACCAGCAGATGCGCGCCTTGGAGCAGAAGACCGGCAAGGGTTTCGGCAGCCCCGAGAAGCCCCTGCTGGTCTCGGTTCGCTCGGGCTCGGCCATGTCGATGCCCGGCATGATGGACACCATCCTCAACCTGGGTCTCAATGCCGAGACCCTGCAGGGCGAGATCCGCGCCACCGGCGATGCGCGCTTCGGCTATGACGCCTATCGGCGCTTCATCCAGCTCTTCGGCAAGGTCGCACTGGGGGTGCACGACGAGGCCTTCGATCACGAGTTCGCCGCGGTCAAGGCGGCCGCGCACGTCACTCAGGACGTGGATCTCTCGGCCGACGAGCTCAAGGAAGTGTGCGAGCGCTTCCTGCGGGTGGTGCAGGACAAGACCGGTCGGCCCTTCCCCGAGGATCCCTACGAACAACTGGAGATCGCCATCAAGGCGGTCTTCAACTCCTGGATGGGCAAGCGCGCCGTCGACTATCGCCGACAGTTCCGTATCACCCCCGAGATGGCCAATGGCACCGCGGTCAACGTGGTCACCATGGTCTTCGGCAACCGGGGCGACGACTCGGCCACCGGCGTGGCCTTCACCCGCAACCCGGGGACCGGCGAGAACAAGCTCTATGGCGAGTATCTGGTCAATGCGCAGGGCGAGGACGTGGTCGCGGGCATCCGCACCCCCAAGCCGATCGACCGCATGACCATCGAGATGCCCGAGATGGCGCGCCAGCTCGAGGAGCTGCGCCAGAAGCTCGAGACCCACTATCGCGAGGTGCAGGACTTCGAGTTCACCATCGAGCGTGGTCAGCTCTTCTGTCTGCAGACCCGCAACGGCAAGATGAACACCGTGGCCATGGTCCACACCTCGGTGGAGATGGAGCGCGAGGGTCTGATCACCCGTCAGGAGGCGTTGCTGCGCATCGCCCCCGAGTCGCTCGAGCAGATGCTCTTCCCGCGCCTGGATCCCAACGTCAAGGCCGAGGCCGTGGCCGTGGGTCTGCCGGCCTCGCCGGGCGCGGCCTCGGGCATCGCGGTCTTCGATGCCGATCGCGCCGAACAGTACGGCCATGAGCTCAGCCAGGCCGTCATCCTGGTGCGCGAGGAGACCAAGCCGGAGGACATCCACGGCTTCTTCGCCTCCAAGGGCATCCTGACCTCGCGCGGGGGCAAGACCTCGCACGCGGCGGTGGTCGCGCGCGGCATGGGCAAGCCCTGCGTCGCCGGCGCCGAGGGCATCAGCGTGGACGTGGAGCGGCGCGAGGCACGGGTCGGCCTGACCAAGTTCAAGGAAGGCGATGTCATCACCATCGACGGTACCTCCGGCAAGGTCTATCTGGGCGCGGTGCCCACGGTCGAGCCGGACTTCACGCCCGAGTTGAACACCCTGCTCGGCTGGGCCGACGAGGCCGCGCGCTTGAAGATCATGGCCAACGCCGACACCCCGGACGATGCCCGTCAGGCGCGCAAATACGGCGCGGTCGGCATCGGCCTGGCGCGCACCGAGCGCATGTTCAACGATGTCGAGCGTCTGCCGATCGTCATCGAGATGATCGTCGCCGATACCATTGAGCAGCGTCAGGCCGCGCTCGACATGCTGTTGCCCCTGCAACGGCGCGACTTCCAGCAGCTCTTCGAGGTGATGGCGCCGCATCCGGTCACCATCCGTCTGCTCGATCCGCCGATCCACGAGTTCCTGCCCGACGAGCATGTGTTGATGCGCGAGCTCAACGAGCTGCGCGCGCTCGCCCAGACCAGCCGCGGGGTGACCGTGCTGGCTGGCTCCATGGGTCTGCTGCGCGCCTCCGAGAACCTGCGTCACGAGATGGAGGTGGCGCGGCGCATGATCGATCCGATGGTCGTGGAGGATGCCATCGCCAAGAAGGAGACCATGCTGGCCAAGGTGCGGGCGCTCTTCGAGACCAACCCCATGCTCGGTCATCGCGGCGTGCGACTCGGTATCACCTTCCCCGAGATCTATCAGATGCAGATCCGCGCCATCCTGGAGGCGGCCGCCGAGTGCGCCAAGGCCGGGATCAAGATCTGTCCGCAGATCAAGGTACCGCAGGTCTGTACCGCGCAGGAGCTCAAGAAGGTCAAGGGCTGGGTCGACAGCATCCATGCCGAGGTGTCCGAGCGCTATGGCGTGCCAGTGAGCTTCAAGTTCGGCACCATGATCGAGGTGGTGCGCGCCTGCATGCGGGCGGACTCGCTGGCCGAGGAGGCCGAGTTCTTCTCATTCGGCACCAACGACCTCACCCAAGCGACCTTCTCGTTCTCGCGCGAGGATGCCGAGAACAAGTTTCTGCCGCTCTACAATGACTCGGGCATCCTGCAAGACAATCCATTCGAGGTCCTGGACGTCAAGGGTGTGGGCAAGCTGATGCAGATCGCGGTGGACTGGGGACGCCGCGTCAAGCCCGACCTGCACGTGGGCATCTGCGGCGAGCACGGCGGTCACCCGGCCTCCATCGCCTTCTGTCATGGCGCCGGGCTCGACTATGTGAGCTGCTCGGGTCCGCGCGTGCCGATCGCCCGACTGGCGGCGGCGCACGCGGCCTTGAAGGACGCCAAGCACTGAGCGGCCAGACCCGGTCATGGATGACCGGGTCCGCGCGCGCCGATGCCTTCGCGCATGTCCATGTCGGCCACGGCGATCCGGGTTCGTGGACTCGTCCAAGGCGTGGGCTTTCGCCCCATGGTCTGGCGTTTGGCGCGGGCGTGCGGACTGCGCGGTGAGGTCCTGAACGATGGCGAGGGCGTGCTCATCCGGGTGTCCGTGGCGACACCCGCCGACGCCCTGGGTGTGCAACGCCTCCTCGCTTTATTGCCTCATGAGTGTCCGCCACTCGCGCGCATCGATGCGATCGAGCAGCGGACCATCACCGAATCCCAGGTCATCGCCGGACTCGCGGCGAGCGATGCCTTCGTCATCCGCGCGAGCGCGGCCACCGCGGTCCACACCGGGATCGTCGCCGATGCCGCGACCTGTCCGGCCTGTCTCGCCGAGATCCGCGATCCCAGCGATCGGCGCTATCGCTATCCATTCACCAATTGCACCCATTGCGGTCCGCGTCTGACGATCGTGGATGCGATCCCCTATGATCGCGCCAAGACCAGCATGGCGGACTTCGCGATGTGCCCCGCCTGTCTGGCCGAGTACACCGATCCAGCCGATCGACGCTTCCATGCCCAACCCAATGCCTGCGCGGTCTGTGGTCCGCGGGTCTGGCTGGTGGATGCCGCGGGCCGGTCACTAGATCCCGCGGCGCTGGGCGCGATCGATCCAATCGCTGCCGCGAGTCGGCTGCTTGCCGCCGGGCGGATCCTCGCCATCAAGGGGATCGGTGGCTTCCATCTGGCATGCGATGCCACGCAACCGGCGGTGGTCGCCGAGTTGCGACGGCGCAAGGGTCGTGACGCCAAGCCCTTGGCACTGATGGCGCGTGACCTCGAGGTGATTCGCGGCTACGCTCGCGTGAGCGACCAGGAGGCCGAGCTGCTCGCCAGTCCAGCGGCGCCGATCCTGCTGTTGGAGCCACTCTCCACGACGTTCGGGGAAGGCGCGGATCCCCTGCCTCGGCAACCCTTGGCGGCCGAGATCGCCCCTGGTCAGACCAGCCTGGGGTTCATGTTGCCCTACAGCCCACTGCATCATCTGCTGCTGGAGCAGTGGGATCGGCCGCTGGTCATGACCAGCGGCAATCTGACCGAGGAGCCTCAATGCACCCAGAACGACGAGGCATTGGCCCGCCTCGGCGCGCTCGCCGACGTGCTGCTGTTGCACGATCGGGCGATCCGCAATCGGGTCGATGATTCGCTGGTACGGGTCATGGCCGGCGCGCCGCGCCTGCTGCGGCGCGCTCGCGGTCATGCCCCGACCCCAATCGCCCTGCCGCCCGGATGCGCCGATGCGCCACCCCTGGTCGCACTGGGCGGTGAGCTCAAGAACACCATCTGCCTGGTCCGCGACGGTCAGGCGATCCTCTCGCAGCATCTCGGTGACTTGGAGGAGGCCAAGACCGCGCGTGAATCCGCGCGCACGCTCGCGCTCTATCTCGAGCTCTTCCAGCTGACACCGCGGCTGTTGGCGGTGGACCAGCACCCGGATTATCGCTCCAGTCTGGTCGGTCATGACTGGGCGGCGCGCGCGGGCCTGCCACTGGTGAGCGTCCAGCATCATCATGCCCATCTGGCCTCGGTCCTGGCCGATGCGGGTTGGCCGATCGATGGCGGTCCGGTGCTGGGGATCCTGCTCGATGGGCTGGGTTATGGCAGCGATGGGACACTCTGGGGCGGTGAGCTGCTGGTGGGTGATTATCGCGACTTCACCCGTGTCGGACACCTCAAGCCAGTGGCCATGCCCGGTGGGACCCGGGCGATCCTGGAGCCTTGGCGCAATCTCTACGCCCAGCTGGCCGCCGCTGGCGATTGGGCCGATTGGCGCGCGCGTTGGGCCGGATTGGCACCCATCGAGCAGCTCGCGGCGCGACCGCTCGGCGTGATCGATCGGATGATCGAGCGGGGTCTCAACGCGCCACTGTCCAGCTCGGCCGGTCGGCTCTGCGATGCCGTGGCCGCGGCCCTTGGTTTGGGCACGCCCAGCATCGGCTATGAGGGACAGGCGGCGATCGAGCTGGAATCACTGGCGAGCCCGGCCGGCGCCCGGGTCGGGTCGGGTTACCCATTCGGGCGCGCGGTGGCGGCCGGATGCGAGATCCTGGATCCAACGCCGCTCTGGGATGCGCTACTCGCCGATCTGGCCGGCGGGCGCACGCCCGCGGCGATCGCCGCCGCCTTCCATGCCGGTTTCGTCCAGGCCCTGCATGGGTTGGCGCTGGATCTGGCGCAGCGGCATGGACTCGCCACGGTGGCGCTCTCGGGCGGGGTGTTCCAGAACCGGCTCCTGCTCGAGACCCTGAGCAGCGGACTCGAGCGCGCCGGGCTCAGGGTCCTGCTGCAGCGCCAGGTGCCGATGAACGACGGCGGTCTGGCGCTCGGTCAAGCCGCGGTGGCCGCGGTGCGCGCGTTGGAGCGGGGCGACGCGCACTGAGCGGGGCTCGGGCCTGCCGGAATGAGTCTCCGGCAGGCCTGTCGAGCTAGCGCGGGTCGCAGGGGCGATAGGCCGTGATGTCTCCAGCCAGCAGTGCGCGCAGATTGTCGAGCTCGGCCTCGAGCCCGCCAGACTCATGATCCAGCGTCTCATCCATCGTCAGGCGCGCGGTCTCGGAGAGTGACCAGCCCAGTGGCGGCTCGACCATCGACTGCTCGATGCGCCGCCGCTCGACCGGGGACAGCGCCTTGGCCAGCGCCGCTTGGTTGACCGCCGCGAGCGAGAGCTCGATGACCGCGCCCTTGAGTCGCCGCTCGACATGACCGGCCAGTTGACCCTCGAACTGTCTGGCGGCATCGACCTCGGCGAGCCGACCGCGCGCATCGCGCGCATTGAGCAACGCACGGATCGGCGAGGTGACCTCGCTCAAGAGGTCGGGCGATGGCGGACCAAGCGGGTTGGGCACGGCACCGACCAGCTCGGCATCTGGCGCGCGGTTCTGACAGACCGCGGGTGCGCGCGGGTCATTGCGGATCAGGATGAGGATCGGGAAGCGCGTCTCGGATTCGATGAGACCGAGCAGTCCGCCCAGTGTGGCGGCACCTGAGTTCTCGAAATATCCGCCATCCACGAGTCGCACCTTCTGCTCGCCCTGATCACCGGGCCCACTCAGGCTGCCTGCCGGACTGACATAGGTGAAGCGGGCACTGGCCCCGGCGGCGGCGGAGAGCAATACACCCCGAGTCGAGAACCGCTCATCCAGCAGATCGGCCGTGTCCGTGATGCCGTCGGGATCGATGTTGGAGATGAGCGCGCGCCGGCCCGAGTCCACCACGGTGGTGTTGAGCAGCAGGCTCGGCAAGCGTGCCGCGTAGCCATCCGCGTAGAGCGCGGTGAAGGGCAGGGCGAGCGGGTTGAGCGCGCCCGGGACACCGTGCTCGAAGCCGAGCTCCAGGAAGCGTTGGCGGTCGGCGAGCGCGATCGGGACCGGCAAGAAGCGTTGAATGAGGTCGGGGAAGAGCATGCCGGCGATCACCGGCGAGAGAAAGTCGGCCGCGAGCACCTCGCGGGCCGTCTCCAGTGTCGTGGCCTCCGAGACGCCAGGAGCCTGCGCGAGCTCAATGCGTTTGAGCGCGGTGTAGATGGTGGCGCCGACACTCCCGCCCGAGACGCCGCTGATGGCGAAGAGGTTGTCGTCGAAGCCCTCGATCTCGTCCATGAAGGACAGGGTCGAGGCGGTCCAATAGGCGGCGCGGATCCCACCGCCGGCGGCGGCGACCAGGATCACCGGCTCGCGGCCATCGATGCGCACCGGCGTCGGATTGGCCGCGCGCCAGGTCTGGTAATGATCGGCGGCGGTTTGGCGTGGCAGCTCGGGCGCGGCCGGGTCGGTCCGGATCCAATGGTTGTCGTTGACCAGACCGAAGAGCACTGCCAGCACCAGGGCCAGCGCGGTCCCGGCGGGCTGTTTGTTGACCAGGAAGGCATAGGTCAGGACCAGGCCACCGAAGAGCGCGACCCCGGCGAACCCGAGCAGCACGATCGCCGGTGAGCCGAGCAGCCGCGGCACCGCCACCGGCCAGGCCAGAAAGGACGCGACCAGCACCGCCGACAGTCCAAAGGCGAAGCCGATGATGGCCCAATCGATGGCGCTCAAGTCACCCTCCCTGGCGATCTCGATACCGATCCGCTCGCGGCGAGGCGACGTCGACCGGTCGATGAAGAGCGACCGACGCTTGATGAAGAAGACCATGAGACCGGCGGCCAGGAGCAGGAAGAGCGCGCCCAGGATCCAGGCGCTCAACCAGTCCTGGGTGTCGACCAACAAGAACCCCACCCCGATCGAGGCGGGTGCCAGGAAACCGAAGACCCTTGGCAGCCAGGCACGACCGAAGGCGGAGGTCTCGCGACGGAAATCGCGTCCGCTGAATTCTGGCTCGAGCAAACGGCGTGACGTGTACCAGAGAGTCAGTCCAAGGAGCAAGGCACCGATGAGAAAGGCGAGATTCCACAGGGCGAACCCGCGCTCGGCACAGAGCCGCAAGAGATCGCGACCCTGATCGTTGGCCAGGAAGAGATAGACCACGCCGGCGGTGGCGACGCTGGCATAGGCGCAGCGTCCGATGACCCGGACGATCGAATTCCAGAAGAGGCTCCAGATCGTCAGCAGTGGCCCGGTGGGGCGCCTGCTGGGATCCTGACTCGCGGGGCGGAGTTGGGCGGTTGACATGGTGTGACGCTCGGCTGAGATCCAGAGTGATCCGCGCGTCCAACGGCCCGAGCGCGCGGCCCGAAGCGGTGCGCGGCGGGCGCACCCTCGTGACTCAGTATAGAAAATGGGCGTCCACTCAGCTGTCCGGCATGTCCGGCATGTCCGGCACTCAGGATCTGTCGTGTTGCTCCTCGAGAATGGGCTTGTCGCCCGAATCTCGCACGCCTTGGAGCACCTGATCGATCTCCTCGGACGGGATGAGCGCGGTGATCACTGATCACTGATCACTGATCGCTGCTTTCCTGCTCACTGCCCTGCTCGGTTGGACCGACACCGACACGCTTCGCCGGTGTCAGGGAGCGAGATGGACGCCGCGCATCGATGAGATGCCAGAGACTGAGGATCGGATGCGGACGCAGCATCCGCGGACCCGCGTAGCGCATGACCTCGCGCACTCGCTCGCGCATCTTGGCGCTGTAGCAATGCACCTGACAGTGATTGCAAGCCGGTTTGTCCTCCTGGAATGGACAGCTGTCCAACCGACGCCGGGCATAATCGAGCAGGGCGGCGCAGTCTGGACAGAGCCCGGACTGGCTCGGCTGGGCGCCCGCCGGGGCTCGATCGGCATGATGATCGCGACAATAGATCGCCAACATGGCGCCGATGGTCTTTTGTTCACGCCGGATTCGGCGACCCTGGGCCATCGCCTCTACTCCTCTGGTCAGAGTCGGGGCCTCCAGGCCCCAAAGGATTCGGGGCTTCCAGGCCCCAAAGGAGTCGGGGCTTCCAGGCCCCAAAGGAGTCGGGGCCTCCAGGCCCCGAGTGCGGATCTTCCAACGCCAACAGGATGAACCGACTGGCCGCCGCATGCACGCCCTGCCACAGGCTCCGCCGCGC
>RZZN01000042.1 GCA_009929855.1 Gammaproteobacteria bacterium | reverse complement strand
AAGTCAGAGGCGGACGCGGCCTATCTGGCCGCCCACCCGCAGCCCGAGCTGCCTTCTGGGATCAAGCCCGAGTCGACCTATGGCGAGTCCACGCCCGTCAAGACACGGGAGAGGCAGGGCTGGTCGATCGGAATGCTCGAAGGCACCGCCAAAGCCTATCAGGTGGTCAGGAAAGCATCGGATATCAAAGGGCTGGTCGATGAGCCGGCCTGAGATGGACACACCCCGCCCTCACGGCAACGTATCACGGTCTCGGAACTTAACGCACATTCGATGACTGCATCGAGCGGAAGATCATGACAGGCACAGCAAGCATCCTCGTCCTTTCGTTCCTCATCTGCTGGTGGTATCCGGTCCAAACCGACGCCGCGGCTCCCGGGTCGCCCTCGGGGTCGATTTCAGGATTCGGCGCGGCCAACCGTCAGGCGCTCGTGATGGATTTGTTGCGTGCGCAAAAGGATCTGCACGATCTCGGGTTTGACCCCGGTCCGATCGATGGTCAGATGGGCAGGCGCACCCGGACCGCCATCGAGCTATTCCAGCGGTCGGTCGGTCTGCCGATTACCGGTCATCTGGACGACGCCACCCAGCGCGCACTTACCGCCAAGGTATTGCCGCCTCCTCCGTCAGGGCAGCCGATCCAGGGCGAAACCGAATCGACTCGGGTGGAGCCGACGGCGCCACCCCCGCCGTCTCCCGCTTCGTCCACGCCGGAGCTGATGCCGCGGGTTGGATCCCAGCCTGCGAGCTTATCGGCGCTGGATTCCAGTGCCGAGGCTCAAGCCGAAGCGGGAGATGCTTCGGTTGGTCAGGCCAGCCCGTCGGCCACCCTCGACGAGCCTGAGCAGGTCACCGTCCTCTACAGGGACTGCGAGGCCTGCCCCGAGTATGTTCCCATCCCGGCCCTTGGCGATGCGCCCGCCGGGTGGGACGCATCCACGGCAGACGCGTCCAGGGGCATGCCCGGTTATGCCCCTCTGGGCATCACCAAGACCGAGATCACCTTCGACCAGTACGACCGATTTTGCGAGGAGACTGGATACCCCAAGCCGGACGATGCCGGCTGGGGTCGGGGTGGCCGACCGGTCATTCAGGTGTCCCTGGACGATGCCGAGCAGTATGCGGCCTGGCTCGGCCAAAAGACCGGCGTGACTTACCGCCTACCCAGCGAGGCCGAGTGGGAGCATGCCGCCCGCGCGGGCACCCGCCCGGTCTATTGGTGGGGCGACAAGATCGGACAGAATCGGGCCAACTGTCGCGACTGCGGCAGCGACTGGGATGGTCGGCAGACGGCCCCGGTCGGCTCATTCGCGCCCAACCCCTGGGGGCTTCAGGATACGGTCGGCAATGTTTGGGAGTGGACCGCCAGCCCCTCGAGTGAGACTGAAGATCCAAACTGGTGGATCATTCGCGGCGGAAGTTGGAGTCGCGACGCGGCATTGGCCCAGGTCGACCGCCGATTGTTCAACACGCGGGGCTTCCGCGGCAACAACCTGGGTTTTCGACTGATGAGGGTCGTGGCCAATCCTGGTCATTTGCGGGTGAGGACGGATGTACCGGCAGGGATCTTCGTGAATGAACAGCCGGTCGGCGAGACCCCTGCAGATGGCGCGCTGATCGTTGCGAACCTGCCAGCGGGAAAGTACCGGATCATGGCGAAGAAGGATGCCGGGATGTCTCTGCTGGAACATCTGACCATCGAGGCAGACAATCTGGCGGATCGATCCTTGTCGTTGGAAAGACCCAGGGAGACGCGGATTGGCGACAGGGCCTTCTGGCTTTTCCCGGATGGCACCCTGTTCGATCTCGAGACGAAGCTGATGTGGATGCGCTGTAGCCTGGGCCAGACTTGGGATGGTGAGACCTGCCGAGGCCAGGGAGATCGCATGGATTGGGACCAAGCGAACCGCCAGTCCGGCAAGGAGCTCTTCGGACTCCGAGATTGGCGACTGCCAACGGTCGATGAGCTGAAAACCCTCGTCTATTGCAGCAGTGGTCGGCCGCGGTATTGGAACGATACGGGAAGAGGTTGCGATGGAGATCATGCCCAACCGACTATTGCCCCACGCCTGTTTCCAAATACACCATCAAAAAATACCCCAGCCGATATATTCTGGTCTTCGTCGCCGGATGCCTACCATTCGGGCCACGCGTGGCTCGTCAATTTCATCTTTGGCAACGTCGACACCGACGACAAGGGCTTTCAATGGTACGTTCGTCTCGTGCGCGGCGGACAGTGATTTTGCATTTTGCAACGCGGATCACTGCCTGCGCGACCAAACCACTTTCCTTCAAGGATCCGCACCCCGCTACAACCATGCCAAAGGCCAAGTCACCCTTCCCCGATACTCACTGGTCACTGCTCGGTCGCGCGGCGGTCGGCGACAACGGCGGGCGTCGGCCGGCGCTCGCCGAATTTCTGGGTCTGTATCTCGCCGCGCTCCAGCGTTATCTGGTGGTCGGCATGCGGATCGACCCCGACCTGGCCCAGGACATTCTCCAGGATTTTTTCGTATCCAAGGTGATGGCCGGCAACCTCCTGATGGCAGCCGATCCGGCGCGCGGCCGGTTCCGGGATCTGCTACTCAAGTCGCTGCGCAACCATGCCATCTCCGAGCTACGGCGCCGCAAGGGTTGGACCGGTCGGATCGAGCCGGCCGAGGACCTCGGTGAGTTCGCGTCAGCCGATACGGATCTGGGCGAGCTCCTTCAATGCCTGTGGGCACAGCAAGTGCTGACCGCGGCGGTCGCCAGGCTCGAAGAGGACTGTCGGACACGCGGGCGCGACGACATCTGGCAAGTCTTCCGGCTGCGTCTGGCGGACCCCGCCCTGCGTGGAACGGCGCCAGTGGACTACGCGGAGCTGGTGGAGCGGCTGCGCATCGCCACGCCCCGCAAGGCGATCAACCTCCTGACCACCGGTACCCGCATGTTCAGGCGAAACCTGGAGCAGGTCGTCGCCGCCTACGCCCCAGCCGGGGCCGATCTCGAGGCGGAGCTGCGCGATCTGCGACGCATCCTCACCGGCAAGGGGATGACCTTGGTCTGGGGCATCCCGGACGAACACTGAGGGCGGACCATGCACGAGACAAAACCCATCGCGAACGAACAGCGGGCGCGCATCCTAGCGTCACTCTTCACACCCGAGGAAGGATCACGGCGAGCCTTGGAGGATGCCGAGCTCGGTGCCTTGCTGGCGCACCAGATGCGCTCCGGCATCCTCGCTGCCTTGGTCGAGGATGCGTATGAATCAGGGCAGAGACTCCGGCAGATCGAGCAGACACTCGCGCATCACGGCATCACGACCTTCGCCGATCTGCTCGATCACCCGGCGCCGCCCGAGCCGCTTCTGAGCAGCGTGCGACGTTACACCAAACGGCTCGTTGAGCGCGTGCCGGAAGGCTTCCCGCCTGAGGTCGCGCAGGTCATCATGGTGCTCTGCGAGCTTCGCGCGCCCAGCTCGAATGCGGCTAGTGCGCGATCCGCGCCGCCCCCCATCCATCTGGCACGCTGGTGCCTCGCCCAGACCTGGCTCGACGAGACCACCCGTGAGCGGATACGCCGCGGGTTGCCGTGAAGGTCCGGCCAATCCTGACTCAGGCGCCCGATATTGACGTAACATCTGGGATTTTCTCGTCCTTGGTGCCTTTGATGAGGTGGGCGGATGCTGTAGCATTGAAAGCCTAGGTCATCGCCTAACCATTCAGGTATTCGAAGTTGTCGCAGGAGCGATCTGGCCCAGGCGGTGTCCGACGCTTACATGGACGAAGACCAGTGGCGGCAGAGACCTCAATCATTTTTCCGGAACATTGCCCCAACCGGTTCGCCCAACAAGGTAACGAGCAGCACCATGGCACTCACCCAGGCCGAATTCGACACCCTGCTGGACGACGTGACCAAGCGCATCGACGGCGACATCGCTTGGCAAGCCGACGAAGACCACTCCTCCTGCATGGAATTCAAGGCTCCCATCGCCTCGGATGCCGGCTGGCCCCTTTACGTCAAAGGGACCTACAATCCCTTGATCCCAGCCCTGTCCTATACCCTGATCCTCCAAAGCGAGGGCCGGATCTACGCACTGGACCTCGGTAAAAGGCACCATAACCCGAGCTGCCACCACGTCGGTGATTGTCACAAGCATCGGTGGTCAGAACAGCTCAAGGACAAGGTTGCCTATGAACCGGCCGACATCACTGCCGCTGCCGATGCCCCCGTCCAGGTTTGGCGGCAGTTCTGCGCCGAGGCCAGGATCGATCATCGCGGCACCTTCATGGCCCCACCCGCCCGCCAGGGAGAGTTATGGCCATGGCCGATCTGACCCCCTGCGATCTGGTCGCGACACAGCTGTCGGCACTCTTTTCCTGCACCCCGCATGGCGACCTTCAGCGTATCCGCACCCCTTATCTCTACCCGGACGGGGATGAGATCGATCTGTTCATCAAGGTCGAGCCGAACGGACTCATGATCATCACCGACCTCGGGGAGACCCTCCGTTGGCTGCGCTCGCAAACCCTGGCCGCCCGCCGCACGATCAAACAGAATGCGCTGCTCGAGGACATCTGCCTGACCCATGGCGTGGAGCTGTTCAAAGGCATGCTCATCGTGCGTTGCCACCCCGGCGATGCCTTGGCTGCCGTTATGACCCGACTGGCTCAGGCCTGCCTACGCGTCTCTGACCTCTGGTTCACCTTTCGCACCCGTGCGGTGCAGTCGGTCACTGACGAGGTGGGGGACTTCTTGACCGAGCAGCGCTTGCCCTTCGACCGTAACGAAAAACTGGTGGGCCGGTCCGGCCAGATTTGGACCGTCAATTTCCATGTGCGCGCAACCCTGCGCAGCTCGCTGGTGATGTTGTTGAGCTCCGGCAGCCGGACTGGTGCACGGACCGCTGCAGAGCACACCCTCGCCACTTGGCACGATTTGAGCCACCTGGTCGTGGGACCCGAGCGGCTTCAGTTCATCAGCCTGTTCGACGATACACTGGATGTTTGGGCGGAGCACCACTTCAAATTGGTGGAGGATCTTTCGACGGTCTGTCGTTGGTCAGTCCCCGACGAGTTTGCCGCGGTTCTGGATGAGGCAAGATAAGTCATCGATCATACTCCGCTGTCGGGGGCACCCACAGACTCACCCCGGCTCAGGTGCACAGGGTTAACAGCTCGCCCTTGCGCCCGAATCCGCTCGGGGTTAAGGTCTGACGCGACATCAGAGACCGCGTTGATCGCATCAGGCTTCCATGAGCTTTCGGAGGAGGATGGTTTTGGATAGGGCACGCCTATTGGATCGGATCACCAGTAGACCCACCCAATGCGGTGGTCATCCATGCATTCGAGGAATGCGAATCCGGGTTGCCGATATCCTGGATCTGTTGGCCGAGGGCATAAGCAGTGGGGAGATCCTCGCCGATTTCCCGGATCTCGAGCCTGAGGACATCCAGGCTTGCCTGCTGTTCGCGATTCGAGATGTGTCCGGGCACCCTGCAAATTTGGCTGGTCAGTAGAATGGGTTACGCCGGTTGAATGCATCGACTAGTCGCTGTGCATAGCACTCTGCATGCAGCTCGGCTGGGACACCAGCCGGTGCAAGATCAAGCGAGTCGGGCTCGCCGGGATCAAGTAGCATGATCCCAATGACCTCATAGAGCTCGGGCGCATCGGTCGGAAGTCTACGGTTCGCAATCCCGGACATCAGCACGGCCGCCTCACCCAGCACGCTGCCGAATTTTTTCGAGGCGAGGGCAGATTCGGTTCGGCCAAGGAAAAACAGGTGGCCACAGATTGCATAAGGAAATCTTCGGTGCAGCTCCAATGCCTCCATCACCATGTCCCGATACCGGTTCTTGAGATTTTTCCTGGGGTCAAAAACCAACCCCTTGACTCCAGAAGTCAGCAGCAAACCGTGCTTCTCATCAGACAAGTAGACATCGACCCCCTTGGGACCGTAGCCACCCATGAACGATTTATCACGACCAATCAAAGGCGCACGAGTCTGCTCCAATCCGAGTCATCGAAGCTCCGCCGCCAAGATGGTCGAAATATGATGGCTCAGCGCTTCGGTATAGTTCTTTTTGGCCCCACCAGCAGCACCCGTCGGCGGAATTGGGTGGCTGCGGATCAGATCCCGCAGGTTCGCTTGCAGATTAGTCATGTTTGCCACTCTTCGATCGCATCCACCGTCGCCCAACCAGTGTCTCCCTCGCCGCTTCGAGGCTCGTCAGCGCGGATTCGGACAGGTCGATCTGACCATGCAGGATGACCTGGTCTGCAAGTCGGTTGGCCGCGGCGAAGTCGCCCGCCCGGATCAGCTGATCGGCCATGTCGAAGTGAGCGGTCAACGTCTGCCTGGGGCAGCTCGGCAGGATCAGCCGGACGCGCTGCATCTCGCTGGGCTCGAGCTTGAGGACGCCGCCGCCGTAGCTGCGGCCCTCCAGCTCCATGCTGAGGAGCGAGTAGCTGGTCAAGAGACCAAAGGCGACACGTTCGGCAAGCGCGGGATTCGCCAGTCGGATGCCATGGAGACTGTTGGGATAGAGCGCGTGAAAGCGGTTGACCGCCGCATGGGGCTCCCGGCCGATCATGTAGGGGAGCAGCAGATCCGCCTGGATGAGGCCGGGCACACGCCACCAGGGGTTGCGCACGCGGCACTTGTAGCGAGCGCTGATCCCAGCCGCCGCGCCCGCGCCGACGAAGCGATCCAAGGCCTCGCGATGCGAGGCGAACAGGTCGCCCTCAGGGGGCAGGATCAGATGATGCGCGCGACCGCTGTGCTCAGCGGACATGAGATCAGCGTCCTCATAGGCCAATCCCCGCAGTGAGCGACTGTTGCGCGCCACCGGCAGCAGCCAATCATCGGGGAGTCCACGTGCCTCGGCATCCGCCCGAGTGCAGTGAAAGAAGGCATTGGTGCCTGAGACATAGCCATTAGCGACCTCACCGAGTGACTGGACTGGCATGGCCCCGGGAGCGAAGTGCAAGGCTTGATACAGCTCGCGCACCCGCGCGTCCAGGAAGGCCCAGCCGAGTCTGAAGCCGCCATCGGTCGCGAGCCTGAACCCCTCATCGCTGACCCCGCTCAGTGGTGCCAGATCGTGCAGGTCATCGATGCGGCCCAGCGGGATCAGCTCGGCCGCCGAGCAGTGTCCACCACGTGATTCGGCGAGCAAGAGGAAGGTCTCCTGCTGGGCATCCTCGAACCAGTTGTGACGAAAGGTCACAAGCCTCACGCGTGCGAACTGGGCACAGAGTGCACGCAGTGTCTCGACCCCATAGGCGGTCTGAGCCAGCTCCGCCGGGACCACCATGCCCATGGCCCCGCCGTCACGCAAGAATTGCAGCGCGTGCAGCAGAAAGGGCGCCCATGAGGCCGAGAGCCGGCTCAAGCGTGCGCCGACCCGCAGTGCCGAGGCCAGTGCTCGCGACCGGGATTCACCAGCGAAGTGCTGATAGCGGATATAGGGCGGGTTGCCCAGGATGAGGTCGACCGGGCCGACCGCGGCGGGCTCGAGCAGAAAGAAATCACTCGCGTCCCAGCGGGTCTCGGAGGCGCGGCTCGCCAGTGCGCGCCGCGCGCCGTCCAGTGCCGCCTCGTCCAGATCACAGCCGATGACCCGCCGCGCGCCGCGACCCGCGGCGGCGATCAAGAAACGCCCGTCACCGCAAGCGGGGTCCATGACGACGCCAGGCGCCGTCGTCAGACCCCAGTCGACCAGAAAATCGACGACTGCCGGTGCCGTATAGTAGGCGCCAAGGGCTTTACGCGGCGTCAGCGGGCGCTCTGGCACGATGACAGGCTAGACCAGCTCGCCCTGCAGCACCCGCTCGAAGCTCAGCTGGCCGTTCTCCAGATCGACCTCGATCAGATCACCCGGACCGAACTTGCCGGAGAGGATCTCCTGCGCCAGCGGATTCTCGAGCTGGGCGCGAATGGCGCGCTTGAGCGGACGGGCGCCGTAGACCGGGTCGAAGCCGGCCTCCCCGAGATGATCGAGCGCGGCATCGCTGATCTCCAGACCCATCTCGCGATCGGCCAGACGGCGGCGCAGATACTCGATCTGGATGCGCGCGATGGCGCGGATCTGGGCCTGCTGCAGCGGGTGGAAGACCACGATCTCGTCGAGCCGGTTGATGAACTCGGGTCGGAAGGCAACCCGCACGATCTCCATCACCGCCGCCTTCATCTCGGCATAATGGGCCTCGCCGGCACGCTGCTGGATGATGTCCGAGCCCAGGTTGGAGGTCATGACCACCACCGAGTTGCGGAAGTCCACGGTCCGCCCCTGACCGTCGGTGAGACGGCCGTCGTCGAGAACCTGGAGCAGCACGTTGAAGACGTCCGGATGCGCCTTCTCGACCTCGTCGAGCAGGATCAGGCTGTAAGGACGACGCCGCACCGCCTCGGTCAGGTAGCCGCCCTCCTCGTAGCCGACATAACCGGGCGGGGCGCCGATCAGACGCGCGACCGAGTGCTTCTCCATGAATTCGGACATGTCGATGCGCACCATCGCCTCCTCGGTATCGAAAAGGAAGGCCGCGAGCGCCTTGCACAGCTCGGTCTTGCCGACCCCGGTCGGTCCCAGGAAGAGGAATGAGCCGATCGGCCGACCCGGATCGGCGAGACCCGCGCGCGAGCGCCGGATCGCGTCGCTCACCGCCCGCACCGCCTCGGCCTGACCGACCACCCGCTTCTCGATCTCCTGCTCCATGCGCAAGAGCTTCTCGCGCTCGCCCTCGAGCATGCGCGAGACCGGGATGCCGGTCCATTTGGAGACGATCTCGGCGATCTCCTCGTCGGTCACCTTATTGCGCAGCAGACGGCTCTCGCCGTGCTCCAGCTCGGCCGCCGTGGCCAGCTGCTTCTCCAGCTCGGGGATGCGCCCATAGGCAAGCTCGGACATGCGCGCCAGATCGCCCGCGCGGCGCGCGGTCTCCATCTCGATGCGCGCCCGGTCGAGCGCCTCCTTGATATGGGCAGTGCCCTGCACCGCCGCCTTCTCGGCCTTCCAGATCTCGTCGAGATCGGCAAACTCGCGCTCCAGACGATCGATCTGGACCTCCAGATCGCTCAGACGCTTCTTGGACGCCTCGTCGGCCTCTTTCTTCAGCGCCTCGCGCTCGATCTTGAGCTGGATCAGACGGCGGTCGAGCTTGTCCATCTCCTCGGGCATGGAGTCGATCTCCATGCGGATCTGCGAGGCCGCCTCGTCGACCAGATCGATCGCCTTGTCCGGCAGCTGACGATCCGAGATATAGCGATGCGAGAGCACCGCCGCGGCGACGATCGCCGGATCGGTGATCTCGACCGCGTGATGGACCTCGTAGCGCTCCTTCAAGCCGCGCAGGATGGCGATGGTATCCTCGACGTTCGGCTCGTTGACCAGCACCTTCTGGAAGCGCCGCTCCAGCGCCGCGTCCTTCTCGACATATTTGCGATACTCATCGAGCGTGGTCGCGCCGACACAGTGCAGCTCGCCGCGCGCCAACGCGGGTTTCAGCATATTGCCCGCGTCCATCGAGCCCTCGGCCTTGCCGGCGCCGACCATGGTGTGCAGCTCGTCGATGAAGAGGATGACATTGCCCTCCTGACGCGCGATGTCGTTCAGGACCGCCTTGAGACGCTCCTCGAACTCGCCGCGGAACTTGGAGCCGGCGATCAGGGCCGCCATGTCGAGCGCGAGCAGACGCTTCGTCTTGAGCCCCTCGGGGACCTCGCCATTGACGATGCGCTGGGCCAGACCCTCGACGATGGCGGTCTTGCCCACGCCGGGCTCGCCGATCAGGACCGGGTTGTTCTTGGTGCGCCGTTGCAGGACCTGGATGGTGCGACGGATCTCGTCGTCGCGCCCGATCACCGGGTCGAGCTTGCCCTGCTCGGCCCGCTCGGTCATGTCGATGGTGAACTTCTGCAAGGCCTGGCGCTGCTCCTCGGCATTGGGGTCATCGACACCCTGACCGGCGCGCACCGCCTCGATCGCCTTCTCGAGCGCGCCCTTGCTGGCACCGGCCTCGCGCAAGGCGCTGCCGAGTGCGCCGCGGTCATCGAGGGCGGCGAGGACGAAGAGCTCGGATGAGATGTATTGATCGCCGCGTTGTTGGGCGAGCTTGTCGGTCTGATTGAGCAGACGCCCCAGGTCGTTGCCGACATGGACGTCGCCGCCCGTGCCCTGCACGGTCGGCAGACGATCGAGCGCCTCGCCCAGGGTCGAGCGCAGACGGTTGACATTGACGTCGGCGCGGGTGAGCAGATGACGGACCGTCCCGCCCTCCTGGTCGAGCAAGGCGACCATCAGGTGGACCGGCTCGATGAACTGGTGATCGCGGCCCACGGCCAGGCTCTGGGCGTCGGCCAGCGCCATCTGAAACTTCGTGGTCAGCTTGTCCATTCGCATGGCTGGATGTCTCCGGTCTTTTTATATGGTTTTTGTGGATGTGGGGAAATGCGCGCGTGCTATCAAGCGGCTCGGCCGTCTTTCACTCTTCACCTTTCACCTTCGACCTTTAACCGATACCCTTAGGCTCCTGTCCGACCAGCCTTGACCCGAGCCATCAACACTCGACCAGACACACGATCACCCAGTGAACCTCCGAGACCTCAAATATATCCTCGCCGTCGCCGAGACACGTCATTTCGGGCGCGCCGCCGAACGCTGTTTCGTCAGTCAACCCACCCTGAGCGGCCAGATCAAGAAGCTCGAGGATGAGCTGGGCGTGGTGATCTTCGAGCGGACCAACCGCTCGGTGGAGATCACCCCGGTCGGGCAAGTCATCCTCGGGCACGCGCGGCTGGTCCTCGAGCAGGCCCAGGCCATCGAGCAAGTCGCCCGCGCGCACCAGGATCCGCTCGCTGGTCCGCTGCGTCTCGGCGCCATCCCGACGCTGAGCCCTTATCTCATGCCATTGATCCTGCTGCCGTTGCGACGCACCTATCCGAATCTCAAGCTGATCCTGTCAGAGGAGATCACGGATCTGCTGATCGCACGGCTCGAGCGTCACGAGATTGACGCCGCCTTCATCGCCACGGCGATCGATCATGCCGATCTCGATGCCATTCCTCTCTTCGAAGAGCCATTCTGGCTGGCGTACCCGCGCGATACGCCGCTCGACGTCCAGGCCGACATCTCCAACCAGGATCTGGCTGGACTCGACCTCTTGCTGCTCACCGACGGACACTGCCTGAGCCATCAGGTGATGGAGGTGTGCCGCTTGGCCGAGCGACCGGCGAAGAGTGAGATGGCCGACCTGCGTGCCGCCAGCTTGGAGACACTGCTGCAGCTCGTCGGGGCTGGACTCGGCTGCACACTGGTTCCCGCGCTCGCGCTGCGCTCCAATCGGCTGGCCGAGATCGGGATTTCGATCCGTCCACTCCAACATCTCCCAGATGCACACCGGCGGATCTCGCTGGTCTATCGCCGCAGCTTCCCGCGACAAGCCGCGCTGCAGGCCTTGGCCGAGCTGGTGCGACAGCAGCTTCCGAGCGACGTTCAGCGAATCGATCGAGAATGATTGATCGAGATCATGGAAGAGTGGATATTTTTCCGCTCAATCACCCGAAATCGATGCCGATTGACTGACGGAAGACAATTTATAATATTGATATCATTCGGTTAAGAATAACATCTGACCCTATTGACATTTCCGAATCAGATCTTGGGCTCGACTTTCCGGGAATATTGGTGTCATTGAGAATCGACTCCGCGCTAGACTAACAGCGGGGATCAATACCCAATTTCGAGGTCGCCTGGGGCTCCAGTGTCGATTCGCTCGATGGGTAGTGAGGACCCTGGGTGTCGGCCGAGGGATACGCTTGCGGCTTGAGTCGATGGCAAGCCGCTCGTGTCGGTTGACGGGCCCATCGTCAGCGGACAATGATCATGACAGCGAAACAATCACTTGCGCTTTGGGAACTGTGTCGACAAGGACTGCCTCAGCTTGCGGATGCAGCACTGGACTGTTGGAATCGGGGGAGACGTTTCGATCTGGGACAAGACATCAATGTCGCGCGGTCGCTCAAGGCATTGATCGATCAGTGTAATTGGGAGGTCGAGCGACCGCTCAATCTGGTGTGAACGAGAGCGAGCACACGGGTTACCTCATCGTCGAGACCCGGTCCGATCAACCGGGCCTCGTCCGCCTCTACGCGGATCGGCGACCTCCCCGCATCGTTGCTCGCACCTCGACCGAGCCGACCCAACCCTGGGTGCGTTACGTGGCCGCCTTCGATGCCTTGCAGGTGGCTCTGATGCATGCCCAGACCGCGCTTGCAGACCGCTTGATCGATCTGGACGCCGGTCTCTACCGGGCCGACCCCACCCTGGCGGTCGCCGCGGTGGATGCGATCGATCTGGCTCATCGGCAGGTGCATCTCGATCCGGTGATCGCCGCGGATCCGAACTTGTTCAGCGAGATCGCGCGGCGTCGACGGCGCCGACGCCTGATCGATCGGATCTGGACGGCCGTAGGCGTCATCGCGCTCCTCGTCTTGATCCTCCTCAGTCAGATTCCACACTTCTGATATGCACCGCGAGCCAGAGACAACTGGGCTCGCTCGAGGTCGCAAGCACCCGATGTGGTGTATGTGCCGGGATGAAACAGTGATCACCGGCGCATAGTCGGCGCGTCGCGCCATCGATCCAGAGCTGCGCCTCACCACGCAGCAAACAGACCCACTCGTCCTGCTCCTGATCGTAGAGTCGCGAATCGGGCCGTGCGCTGCTGAGGATGCGCTCGATGAGGACATTCCGACAGCTCAGCAACAGGTCGAAACGCTCCCCACTGGCGAGCTCGCAGAGTCCATCGTAGAGATTGTCGGTCATGCGCGGGGAGACTCCATGGGGCTGGCGGCGACACGCCTGGCTTGCGCCAGCCGTCCGCCCGGGCTGACGCGGCTACAACAAGACTCGCTCGATGCCTTCCGCACGGATCCGCTCCAAGAAGAGACGCTGCCAACCGGTGCCGAGCAGCCGCTCGGCCAGCTCCACCACGAGATAGTCGGTGCGCAGTCCAGTCTCATCGGCATACTTGGCCAAACCCTGCTGGCAGGCCGGACAAGCGGTCAGCAGCTTGACCTCGCCGGCGCTCACCCGATCGCCTCCAGTCAAGGCGCGGATTCCCGCGGTCAGCTCCTCCTGTTTACGAAAGCGCACCTGATTGGCGATGTCGGGACGCGCCGTGCCCAAGGTTCCGGCCTCGCCGCAGCAGCGATCAGAGAGGGTCACCGGCTGACCGATCAGATGGGTCGCGACCTTCAGCGGCGCATGGGTCTTCATCGGGGTGTGACAGGGATCGTGATAGAGATACTCGACGCCCTCCACACCTTGCAGGCTCACCCCCTTCTCCATCAGCCACTCATGAATGTCGAGCAAGCGACAACCAGGGAAGATGCGCTCGAAGTCATACTCCAGCAGCTGATCCATGCAGGTTCCGCAGGAGACCACTACGGTACGAATGTCCAGATAGTTGAGCGTGTTGGCGATGCGGTGGAAGAGCACCCGGTTCTCCATGGTGATGCGTCGACCGCGTGCCTCCAGTCCCGCGGCACGCTGCGGATAACCGCAACAGAGATAGCCGGGCGGCAAGACGATCTGCGCGCCCTGATCATAGAGCATGGCCAGCGTGGCGAGCCCCACATCGGAGAACAGGCGCTCCGAGCCACAGCCGGGGAAATAGAAGACCGCCTCGGCATCCTCGGCACTCGCCTCAGGATGGCGAAGGATGGGGATCTGGGTCTTGTCCTCCAGCGACAGGATCTGGCGGAAGCCCTGCTTGGGCAGCGCGACCCGAATCGGTCGGCTGACCAGCGCCAGCACCTGACCGCCCAGATCGGGCGGCCGGTTGGTCGCGCCCGGTTGCGCGGTCAGGCGGTCGGTCAGACCCAGCCCCTTGGCAACCCGGTGCGCGAGATTCAGCCCCGCGAACCCCCATTCGGCCAGCCCCTTGCGCAACACGCGGACCGCGCGCGGATCAGTCACGTTGAGAAACTGCAGCGCGGCCCAGGCTCCGGGGTTGAACCGCTTGCGCCCCCGCTCGACCAGGATGCGGCGCATGCGCATGGTGACATCGCCGAAATCGATATTGACCGGACAGGGATTGAGACACTTGTGACAGACCGTGCAATGATCGGCCACGTCATTCATGGCCTCGAAATGACGCAGCGAGAGACCGCGCCGGGTCTGCTCCTCATAGAGAAAGGCCTCGATGATGAGTCCGGTGCCCAGGATCTTGTTGCGTGGTGAATAGCCGAGATTCGCGCGCGGCACATGCGTCATGCACTTGGGCTTGCACTTGCCGCAGCGCAGACAATGCTTGACCTCGTCGTTGAGCGCGCCGAGCGCGGTCTCCTCCAGGATGATGGCCTCCTGCTGGACCAGTCTGAGCGAGGGTGTGTAGGCCTGCTCGAGACCCGATCCGGGCATGAGCTTGCCCGGATTGAAGCGACCATGAGGATCGACCCTCCGCTTGTAGTCGACGAAGGCCGCGAGCTTCTCGGGCTCCAGGAAGCGAAGCTTGGTGATCCCGATCCCGTGTTCGCCCGAGATCACCCCGCCGAGCCTGGTCGCCAGCGCCATGATGCGCTCGACGAGACGATCGGCCTCCTGCAGCATGGCATAGTCGGATGAATGGACCGGGATGTTGGTGTGCACGTTGCCATCGCCGGCGTGCATATGCAGCGCGACGAACAAGCGCGTGTCTCGCACCCGCCGATGGATGGCGGTGAGTCGCTCGCGCACCCGCGCCAAATCCTGGCCGGCGAACACTTCATCGAGACGCGCGGACACCTCGGCGCGATAGGACTGGCGCAGATCGCGCCGCAGCAGCATCATCAGCAGGGTGTCATCGGGACGCATCAGCGCCTGCGCCGAGGCATCGAGCAAGGCACGATGGGCGCTGGCCGGGGCGTCCAGATTGTCGAGGATCGCGCGCCACCGCTGGCGCGCCTCGGTCACGGCCGCGCGGGCCGCCGCGCGCTTGGCGGCAAGGATGGCGAGCGCCTCGTCCGAATCCGGATACTCGCCCTCGCCCCGCGCCTCGCTGAGATCACCCTCTAGATACTCGAGCACCGCCGCCATGATGGCGTCCTTGTTGCGGATCGACTGCTCGATGTTCAGTCGCTCGATCCCCCGGCTATAGTCGGCCAGGCGCTCGAGCGGGATGACCACGTCCTCGTTGACCTTGAAGGCGTTGGTGTGGCGCGAGATGGCGGCGGTGCGAGCGCGGTCGAGCCAGAAGCCTTTGCGCGCCTCGGGACTGACGGCGATGAAACCCTCGCCATCGCGCAGCCTGGCGAGCGCGACCACCTGGGCAGCGGCGGCATCCACGGCGTCGGGCAGGTCGCTCACCAGATCGGCGAGCAGCACCATCTTCGGCAGCTCGCGTCGTGCCGCCTTGGTCGTGTAATCCACGGCACGGACATAGCGCTCGTCGAGGTGCTCGAGTCCGGCCATCCGCACGTCGGCGAGACCCTCGACATACTCCTTGATCTCGACGATCGCGGGCACGGCCAGATCCAGGTCGGAGCCGAAGAACTCCAGACAGACCGTGCGGACATGATTCGGCATGCGATGCAGGATGAAGCGCGCCGAGGTGATGATGCCGTCGCAACCCTCCTTCTGCACGCCGGGCAGACCGCCCAGGCACTTGTCGGTGACGTCCTTGCCGAGTCCGGCCTTGCGCAGCGCCGCGCCCGGCATCTCCAAGATCTCGGGTGCGCCCTTGGGGGTGCGCCCATCGGGCAAGAAGCGACTGATGCGAAAACGCACCAGCGACTGCTCATGGATCTTGCCAAGATTGTGGTCGAGGCGCTCGACCTCGAGCCAATCGGCATCCGGCGTGACCATCCGCCATGAGACGAGATTGTCGAGCGCGGTCCCCCAGAGCACCGCCTTCTTGCCCCCGGCATTCATGGCGATATTGCCGCCGATACAAGAGGCATCCTGGGAGGTGGGATCCACGGCAAAGGCGAGACCATGCCGCTCGGCCAGATCCGAGACCCGGCGCGTGACCACCCCGGCACCAGAGTGCACCGTTGGCACCAGCCCCGCGACACCGGGCAAGGCTCGCGGCTCCAGGTCGGAGAGTGATTCCAGCTTCTCGGTGTTGATCACGGCCGTCAGTGGACGCAGGGGGACCGCCGAGCCGGTGTAGCCAGTGCCGCCACCGCGCGGGATCAGTGCCAGACCGCACTCGATGCAGGCCCGCACGATCGGGGCGACCTCGCTCTCGCGATCGGGCGAGATCACCACGAAAGGCATCTCCACGCGCCAATCGGTTGCATCGGTCGCGTGCGCGACCCGGGCGAGACCGCCGAAGTCCAGGTTGTCGACGGCGGTGATCCCGGCAAGCGCCTTGCGCAGGCGCGCCCGCTGGGTCTTCTCCAGCTCGAGCCAATCGGCGAAGCGACGAACCGCCACCCGCGCCGCGGCCAACAGCTCGGCGGCCTGGCGGTTCTGATTCAGACGCAGCTCGAACTGATCGAGTCGATGATCCAATGCCTGCAAGAGGGCGCGACGACGCTGCGGATTCTCCAGCAGGTCATCCTGCAGATAAGGGTTGCGGGTCACCACCCACATGTCCCCGAGCACCTCGAAGAGCATGCGTGCCGAGCGTCCGGTCCGGCGGCTGCCCCGCAGCTCCTCGATCAGATCCCACATCGGCTCGCCGAGGAAACGGATGAGGATCTCGCGGTCGGAGAAGGAGGTGTAGTTGTAGGGGATCTCGCGGATGCGGGGCCGATCGGAAGAAAGGGCTTCGAGACTCATGAGGGCGCCGATGGACTCTTGCACGCCAAAGGGAAGAATACCCCGGATCACACCTGAGCGTGGTCTTTGGCTCGACACCATGACCGCGCGGAGATCATGAATGAGTCCGGCGACGGGGTCGATGGCATGGGGTGCGACAGATATGCGGAATTCCAGTGTTTCGGCTATGATACCCGCGATACCGATCTCCCGCGACTCATCCACCGCCAATCAACCTTTGACTCAGGTCAAGCCACGATCAATTGATCCCAGGTAAACGATCGCGAATGCCCTCTCCCGCGAACCAGCAGCGCACGCTGAGCGCACGTGTTAACACCTTCGGCCAGTATCTGCTGGAGCGTTATGGTCAGCGGGTGCACAAGCTCGCGCTCCATGCGGGTTTCACCTGTCCGAACCGCGACGGAGTCAAGGGCGTGGGCGGATGCACCTTCTGCAACAATGTCTCCTTCAGCCCCAACGCCAAGGATCCGCCGACCATCTCCGAACAGCTCGATGCCGGACGCGCGGTCTTGGCCAAGCGCACGGGCGCGCGCCGCTTCATGGCCTATTTCCAGGCCTACACCAACACCTATGATCCGATCGAACGACTGCGCGAGCGCTATGACACCGCGCTCGTCCATCCGGACGTGATCGGTCTCTCGGTCGGGACCCGTCCCGACTGCGTCCCGGAGGCGGTGCTCGATCTACTCGCCCGCTACCGCGCTCGGGGCAAGGAGATCTGGCTCGAGCTCGGACTCCAGTCGGCCGATGACCGGACCTTGGCGCGCGTCAATCGCGGACACGATTTCGCCGATTTCCGCACCGCCGTCGCGGCCGCCCAGCGACGCGGCATCCCGGTCTGCGCGCATCTGATCGTCGGCCTGCCGGGCGAGGGGCACGCGGCCGCGCTGCACAGTCTCGACCGGGTGTTGGAGCTCGGGGTCGCTGGACTCAAGCTGCACCCGCTGCATGTGGTCCGCCACACCCGGCTGGCCATCGACTGGCGGCGCGGTGAGTACACCCCGCTCGAGCTCGCGGAGTATGTCGGCATCTGTGCCGACATGATCGAGCGGACCCCACCCGAGGTCACCTATCATCGTCTTACCGGGACTGCCGCTGCCGATGTCCTACTCGCCCCGCAGTGGTGCGGGCGCAAATGGGCAGTCCTGAACGCCATCGAGGCCGAGCTCCATCGCCGCGGCACCCGTCAGGGTGACCAGGCCGTCCACTCGGCCCTTCATCAACTCGCCAGCACAGCCTGAATCCGGGCGGAGCCTATTCTCGATATGGAACTCGTCTGTCCTGCCGGCAATCTGCCATCGCTCAAGGCCGCCGTCGACAATGGTGCCGATGCGGTTTATCTGGGATTTCGTGATGAGACCAACGCACGTCATTTCGCCGGACTGAATTTCGGCGAGAAACAGATCCGGGAGGGCCTCAGATACGCCCACGACCGTCGCGTCAAGGTCTTCGTCGCGGTCAACACCTATGCCCAGCCCGACGGCTGGACACGTTGGACCTCGGCCGTCGATCGCGCCGCCGATCTCGGTGTCGACGCGCTGATCCTGGCCGACATGGGCGTGCTCGACTATGCCGCCGAGCGTCATCCCAGCCTCAATCTGCACCTCTCGGTCCAGGGCTCGGCGACCAATCCGGCCGCGATCGGCTTCATGCAGCGTCACTTCGGGATCCGCCGGGTGGTGGTGCCGCGTGTGCTGTCGCTCGCCCAGGTCGCGCAGCTCATCGACAAGGTCCAGGTTCCGGTCGAAATCTTCGGTTTCGGCAGTCTCTGCGTCATGGTCGAGGGGCGTTGTCTGCTGTCCTCCTATGCGAGCGGTCAATCGCCCAATACCTTCGGCGCCTGCTCACCGGCGGCCCATGTCGAATGGCGCGACACCCCGCAAGGTCAGGAGACCCGCCTCGGCGGCGTGCTCATCGAGCGCCGCGGTCACGGTGAGCCGGCTGGCTATCCCACACTCTGCAAGGGCCGCTATCAGGTCGAGGGCGACATCCGCCACGCCATCGAGTCGCCGACCAGTCTCAACACGCTCGACATCCTGCCCGACATCCTGGCCGCCGGGGTCACCGCCATCAAATTGGAGGGGCGTCAGCGCAGCACCCGTTACGTCGCCCAGGTCACCAAGGTCTGGCGCGAGGCAATCGACGCGGTCAAGCGCAATCCGCACGGCTTCCGCGCCAAGGAAGACTGGCATCAAACACTCGCTGGCGTGTCCGAGGGGGCACAGACGACCCTGGGGCCCTACCATCGACCCTGGCATTGAGACACCGCTCGCGCGAGCACCACGTGCACCGCGCGGAGCGCGGCGATCACCCACCCGAGCGCCTGCCGCGGATGGGATCCAAGGTCCGAGGCCCATTGAGCCAATACACGACAACCCTCATGCACGCCTCGCGGCGCGATGATCGACGCGCCGCCGGGGCAGCCCCTCGCCAGACCCCATCGGGTCTCGACGCTGATGAGCACGAATCCCATGCATACTGAGCCATCCCGACCCCGTCTCTCACTCGGTCCCATCCTCTATCACTGGCCGCGCGAGCAGGTACTCGACTTCTACGCGCAGATGCTCGAAACCCCGGTCGAGGTCATCTATCTCGGCGAGACCGTTTGCTCGAAACGGCGCCTGCTGCGTCCGGAGGATTACTGGGAGCTGGCCGAGCGGGTGAGCGCGGCTGGGAAGGAGGCGGTCATCTCGACCCTGGCGTTGATCGAATCCGACGGCGAGCTCAAGACACTGCAACGCATCTGCGCCGACGAACGGTTCATGATCGAGGCCAACGACCTGGCCGGGTTGGAATTCCTCGAGGGCCGCCCATTCGTTGCCGGACATTCGATCAATCTCTACAACCAGCGCACCCTGGCCTTCCTGGCCGCGCGCGGACTCAAGCGCTGGGTGCTGCCCGTGGAGCTCGGCCGCGAGACCGCCACCGGCCTGCTTGCCACGCGTCCGCCTGGCGTCGAGTGCGAGCTCTTCGCCTATGGGCGCCTGCCACTCGCCTACTCAGCGCGCTGCTTCACCGCCTATAACCGCAATCTGCCCAAGGACGACTGTCAGTTCTGCTGTCTGGACTATCCGGACGGATTGCTCGTCGCCACCCAGGACGGGGAGCCATTCCTTGCGCTCAACGGCATCCAGACCCAGTCCGCCGGCGCCCACAACCTGCTGCCCGTGCTCGACGAGGTCACCCGACTCGGGGTGGATCTGCTGCGCATCAGCCCGCAGTCACGCGGCACCGCCGAGGTCATCGGGATCTTCGCCGCCTGTCTCACGGGTGAGCTGAGCACGACCGAGGCGGTCAACCGACTGCGCGACCTCAGCCCCTCGGGTCTCTGCGACGGCTACTGGACCGGCCAGGCCGGCATCGCCAGCAGTCCAGCGGTGCGCGCGATCTAGCATGACGCATCGGGCACCGCCGCGCGTCCTCAGCGCGCGGCGTGTCCAGAGCGACGCCAAGACGGACGCGGATCGCTCGCCCTCGTCAACCGCCACCGCGGCACGCGAGCCGGTCAGGCGGTCTGGGCGTGCGCCCAGCCTGACCCCGGTCGAGACGATTTTCGGACCTCAGACTCCGCACTGCACATGCCCAGAAGCCCACTCGGGGCGAATCAATCCGCCCCGGCGCGGGTCGACCCGTTCCCGGGCATCGCCTAACTCCGGCGTCCCCCCTGCCCTGGCAAACGCATCCCCGCGAGACGATCGAGCGCGCGGGTGAGCGGTGCCCAGCGCGCCGGGGGCTCGAATGCATCGAGAAAGTTCTTCAGATAGAGCCCAAGCTCGGTGTCGCCCGACATCTTGAGTCGGCGCTGGAAGAAGAGTGTGTCGGCATCCTCGCGTCGTGCCGCGAGCAAGAGGAATTCATGGGCAGTCCCGGCGATGGTCGCATCCGGCCGCGCCCCGTCGTCATAGCCGCGGATGCGTCCATTGCTCAGGCCGAGCCGGTAACGCACGCCCAGATCCTCGATATCGATGCCGACCCTCCGCCCGACCAGGAAATCCAGCTCGCCCTCGGCCAACGCCTCTTGCATGACACGGTTCAAGAGTACGGCAAGGGCCTGGCTATGGACGATGCTTGGCATCAGACGCAAGGGCAAGGTCAGTGGGGTGAGAATTTTCGGCAGACTGGACATGGGCATGGGCTCGATGAGGATGGAGATCAAGATCGGCCAATTATACTCGACACACGTTGGTTTTCGGTTTCTGGCCGCTCGCGCCGATCCATGGAGCAATGATCTGGTTGCAGTCCGGCGCCCCAACCCCGCCCCATCGATCGCACGCGCGGCGAGCATCCATCGAGGCTGTGTCAGGGACGCCGAGTCAATGCTTGCCCTCGCCATGATCCGTCGCCTTGCCGGCCGCGATACGATCCATCACCGCGAACAGGACCCCCGAGATCACGAAGGTCATGTGGATCCCGACCTTCCATGCCAGCTGCTCGTTGGTCAGACTCTCCACGTACATGAACGCCTTCAGCAGCTCGATCCCCGAGATCGCGACGATCGAGCCGATCAGCTTCATCTTCAGCTCGGCGAAGCCGACATGGCCCATCCAACCGGGCCAATCCTCGTGACTACCGGTCTCGATCCGTGAGACGAAATTCTCGTAGCCAGCCAAGACGATGATGAGCACCAGGTTCGCGATCATCACCACATCGATCAGCGACAGCAGACCGATGATCACATCACTGCCCTGCGCGGTGAAGACGAGTGGGACGAAGTGGATCAATTCCTTGACGAACTTGACCAACAGCAAGGCGATCGCCAGGACCAGACCGAGATAGAAGGGGGCAAGCAGCCAGCGGCTGCTGAAGATCAACCACTCCAAGAAGAGCTCGATGCGTTTCATCAGTGCCGGACTCCAAAATGAAAAAAGGAACACGACCACCAAGCCAGGCCGATCGCCGGAACCATTCCGATCGTGCCAGATGGGGATCGGTGCTGCCCCGACCACCATGAGAACGCACCGCGCCGTTTCACGACCGCTGACTCGTCACCAGCCAATCCGGATGCCCCGAAAACCGCGCGGCACCCCAGGCTGCACAAGGGTGAGGATGCTAACCCCGGATGTCACGCGCTTCAATGGAGCTGGCCCGCGCCGAGCGACTGGCATGCAGGCCCAGTCCAAGATAGCGGCTGGCCCAGGCGACCAGGATCTCGGCGACATACTCCGCATCCTCGCGACGCGTGAGCAGATGGTCGGCCTGATCGAGTGAGATGAAGCTCTTGGGATGACGCGCCGCTTGATAGATCTTTCCCGCCTCCTCGATCGAGACGATGCGATCGAGCGGGGAGTGAAAGACCAAGAGTGCGCGACCGAGCCGGCGGATGTGATCCGGTGAGGCATGCTGATCCAGGTCATCGAGGAACTGACGACGGATGTGAAAACGCCGCTGTCCGATCCGCACCTCGGCCGCGCCAGTCGTGTCCAGCTCATGGCGCTTGTCACTGAAGAGATGACGCAGATGCGCGGCGGTCGCCGGGGCACCGATGGTCACCACCGCCACGACCTTGGGCAGCCGGTCGGCCGCGGCCAACACCGCCGCGCCCCCCAGGCTGTGCCCGATGAGGAGTGTCGGAGTCTGACCGTCCTGCTCCAGCTTGTGCGCTGCCGCCAACAGATCGGACACATTGGATGAAAAGTTAGTGTTGGCGAAATCACCGTCACTGTTGCCGAGCCCGGTGAAATCGAAGCGCAGCACGGCGATTCCTCGCGCGGCCAGCGCCCGGCTGATGCGGGTCGCCGCGGCGATGTCCTTGCCACAGGTGAAACAGTGCGCGAAGAGCGCGTAACGGACCGTCGACACCCCTTTGGGCGGGATCTCGAGCGCGCCCGCCAGCAACTGACCTTCGGCGTTAGGAAACTCCAGCTTGATACGTGCCATGCCATTCTCCACACTCGCCCCAGATCTCACGCAGACACCTCACGCAGATCGATCACGCAGACCGATCATCGGACAGGCTCCAGATCTCCGGATGGATCGGGCGGCGTTCTCGACCGCCTGGATTGGCGCGCTCGGCCTGGCGCATCAGCCGATGACATGACGCCCCCGCCACGGCCCAGCCCAACCATCCCGATCGGATTATGCTAGCCTTGTGGGGCATCACCAACTCCGCGGCAGGCGCCGCCAGCGTCAGGCGCCGCCGCTCTCGCCCCCCGGAGATTCAACCATGGGCTGGACCATTCTCGGCTTGATCCTAGCGGCGATCATCTTCGTCGTCATCATCTACAACCGTCTGATCGCCGGCCGCAACCTCTACAAGAACGCCTTTGCCCAGATCGACGTTCAGCTCACCCGGCGCTACGATCTCATCCCCAATCTGGTCAAGGTGGCCGAGCGCTACATGGCCCATGAGCGCGAGACCTTGGAGGCCGTCACCCAGGCCCGCAATCTCGCCGCTGGCAGTCTCAAGCAGGTCGCCGCCGATCCTGGCGATGCGGCCGCGATCCAGATGCTGGCCCAAGCCGAGATGGGCGTGGCCGGCGCCCTCGGGCGCCTGTTCGCGGTCGCCGAGGCCTACCCCGACCTCAAGGCCAATCAGAACATGATGCAGCTCTCGGAGGAGCTGGTCAGCACCGAGAACCGGGTCGCCTTCGCGCGTCAGGCATTCAACGACGCGGTCATGGCCTACAACAACCTGCGCGAGGTCTTCCCGAACAACTTGATCGCAAGCCGTTTCGGCTTCACGGCGGCACAGCTCCTGGAGATCGAGGAGCCACGCCAGCGCGAGGCCGTGCGGATCTCATTCTGAGCGCGGCACGGGATGAACTTCTTCCAGCACCAGGACCGTGCCCGGCGTCGCACGCGTCTGCTGGTGCTGCTGTTCGCGCTGGCGGTGATGGGGATCGTGGCGGTCATCGACCTGTTCGCGCTGCTGGCCATCGGGGTGCGACCCGAGCCCAACGGGGTCGTCTTCTCGAGCGCGACGCTCCGCGCCAACCTGCCGCTCCTGCTCTGGGTCTCGCTGCTCACGATCGGGGTCATCGTGCTCGCGAGTCTGGTGCGCACGCTCACCCTGCGCGGCGGCGGCGGGAGCATCGCGCGCAGTCTCGGCGCCGTGCTGGTGATGCCGGACACGACCGATCCGCAGCTGCGGCGACTGCGCAACGTCGTCGAGGAGATGTCCATCGCCGCGGGTGTTCCGGTCCCTCAGGTCTATCTCCTGGAAGAGGAGGATGGCATCAACGCCTTCGCCGCCGGCTATACGCCCGCCGACGCCGCCATCACCATCACCCGCGGCGCGCTCGAGTCACTCAGCCGGACTGAGCTGCAGGGTGTCGTGGCCCATGAGCTCTCGCACATCCTCAACGGCGACATGCGCTTGAACATCCGCCTGATCGGCATCCTGTTCGGGATCCTGGTGCTCGCGGTGATCGGTCGCCTCATGGTCTCGGCGCGGCACTCGCGTGGCAAGGCGGCGGCGGCCGTGGCCATGATCGGAGCGGCGCTGGTCATGGCGGGCTATATCGGGCTCTTCTTCGGACGCCTGATCCAAGCCTCGGTCTCGCGCCAGCGCGAATTCCTGGCGGACGCCTCGGCGGTCCAGTTCACCCGCGAGCCAGCGGGGATCGCCGGAGCGCTCAAGAAGATCGGGGCATCGGCGAGCGGCTCGACCCTGCATGGCGAGACGCAGGAGATCGCGCACATGCTCTTCGCGTCCGGGATGTCGCGGCGCTGGCTCGCCACACACCCGCCACTCGTGGAGCGGATTCGCGCCATCGAGCCCAACTTCGATCCGAGTGAGCTCGAGCGCATCCGCCAGGAGCTCGCGCCACCTGCATCACCGCCCTCGCCGCAAGTCGCGGCGATGCTGGCGCCAGACGGCGGCAGCCTTGGCTCAGCCCCCCATCCGACCAGCGCGGCGCTCGACGCCGATCGCGTCATCGCGGGGATCGCCCGTCCGGACACCCAGCAGATTCGTCTCGCGGCTGATCTGACCCAATCACTGCCAGCCGTCCTGACCCGCGCCGCCTACTCGACCGATTGGGTCGTGGAGCTCATCTGCGCGCTGCTGCTCAGCGCGGACGCCGAGGTGCGCGAGCGCCAGCTCCTCATGATCACCACCGCGCTGACTGCCACGGGCGAGCAACGGGTGACACTCCTACAACCCTGGGTCTCGACCCTGGCCACGCACTTGCGCCTCCCGCTCCTGGAGATCGCCTTCCCGACACTGAGACGACGTCCGCAGGTCGAGCTGACCGATCTCATGGCGCTCATCGAGCGGCTGATCCATGCCGATGGTCGCGTCGAGGTCTTCGAATATGCGCTGGCTCGTTTGCTCGGCCGTCAGATCCAGGATGTGATGCGCCCATCCGGCGCGCGGTCCGCCGGGGACGGGCGACTCGGCGATCATGCGCGCGCCGTGCATGACCTCTTGATCATCCTGGCCATCCATGGCAACCCAGACCAGCACAGTGCGCGCTCCGCCTACGCCGCAGGCCTTGCGGTGTTGGCGATGAGCCCGATGCCCCCCGCGCGCATCGGCTCGCGAGATTGGCCAGAGCGGCTCGATCAGGCGCTGGTCGAGCTCGACGCGCTGCGCATGAGCGAGAAGGAGCGCCTGTTGCGCGCACTGGTGGCGACCACGCGTCACGCTGGCGTCAATCCGACCGAGACCGAGCTGTTGCGTGTCATCGCCGCGACCCTGCATGTCCCCATGCCCATCCTGACCTGATGCCATCACCCAAGATTCGCCGCGTCCCCGACGCCATCACGCTCGCGAGTGCACGCGACCCTGGAGAGCTGCTTGCGCGACTCTATGCCCGGCGTGGCCTGACCAGCACCGAGGAGGCCAGCCCGGGGCTCACCGCGTTGCATCCGGCCACTGCGCTGCATGGCATGGATCAGGCGGTCGAGCTGCTCGTCGATCACTTGCGCGCGGGCAGCCATCTGCTGATCGTCGCCGATTACGACGCCGATGGGGCCACCGGGGGCGCCTTGGCCGTGCTCGGCCTGCGCGCGCTCGGCGCCGCGCGAGTCGCCTATCTCGTCCCCAGTCGCTTCGCCGATGGCTATGGACTCAGCCCAACGGTCGTCGAGGCCGCGGCGGCGAGCGCGCCCGATCTTCTCATCACGGTCGACAACGGCATCGCCAGCCTCCAGGGTGTCGCGCGCGCGACCGAGCTGGGCATCCCAGTCCTGGTCACCGATCATCATCTACCGGGCGAGCGCTTGCCGGCCGCGGCGGCGATCGTCAATCCCAATCAACCCGACTGTGCCTTTCCCAGCAAACACCTCGCCGGGGTGGGCGTCGTCTTCTATCTGCTGGCCGCGCTGCGCACCCGACTCCGCGCGCTCGGCTGGTTCGACGCGCGCCGACCCGAGCCGAATCTCGCCGCGCTCCTGGATCTGGTCGCGTTGGGGACGGTCGCGGATGTGGTGCCGCTGGACCGCAACAATCGCATCCTGGTCGAGCAGGGACTAAGACGCATCCGCGCCGGTCAGTGCCGCCCTGGAATCCAGGCCCTGCTCGAGGTCGCGGGGCGTGACCCGCGACGTGCCACGACCACCGACCTCGCCTATTTCGCGGCCCCGCGTCTGAATGCCGCCGGGCGAATCAGCGATATGTCACTCGGCATCGACTGTCTGCTGGCCGATGATCCAGGCACCGCGGCAACACTCGCACGCGATCTGGACGGGCTCAATCGCGAGCGTCGACAGATCGAATCAGAGATGAAGGAGGAGGCCGAATCCTATCTCGCCACACTCACGCTCGACGGACTGGCCCCACCGCCGGGACTCTGTCTGTATGGCGCGCACTGGCATCAAGGGGTGTCCGGGATCGTCGCGGCGCGCATCCGCGAGCGCTATCATCGACCGGTCATCGCCTTCGCCCCGGCCGGCAACGGGCTGATCAAGGGCTCGGCTCGCTCGATCGAGGGTGTGCATATCCGGGATCTGTTGGCCCACCTCGATCATCGCGAGCCTGGGTTGATCCAGCGCTTCGGTGGCCACGCCATGGCCGCGGGTCTCAGTATCCGGGAGGCGCATCTCGCGCGCTTCGAGACACGTTTCGCTGAGATGGTGCGCGAGCTGCTCGGCGATCACCCGCCGCACCCTGAAATCTACTCCGACGGCGAGCTGCCACCTCACCTGCTGTCGCTGGAGACCGCCGAGATCCTGCGTGTCGCCGGCCCTTGGGGCAAGGACTTCAGCGAGCCACGTTTCGATGGAGTCTTCAAGGTGCTCGACACGCGGATCGTTGGTGAGCGACATCTCAAGCTGCGCGTGCACCCGTCTGGGGCCGAGGCCAAGCCCATCGAGGCCATCGGCTTCAATCTTGCCGACCGCGCGCCAGTCTGCACGGGTCAGCTCATCAGGCTCGCCTACCGGCTCGACGTCAACGACTATCGGGGCGTGCGTGCCGCGCAGCTGCTCGTGGAGTGGCTGGAGATGGAGTGAGAGGCCCATGCGCACCGCGCAGCGATCGGGGTGAATGATCGAATCGATCAGGATATCCTTGGGGCATCCCCCCAGCGTCACCTGAGTTGGACATGATCGAGCACACTGATTTCACCGACGACGACATGCATGCGCATGGCCCGAGCAAGAGTCAGCGCAAGCGCGATAAGCATGCACTGCACCTCTTGGCCGAGCGCCTGGCCCATCTGCCGCGCCGTGAGCTGGAGCGCCTCAACCTCAGCGAAGCGACCTGGAATGCGCTGGATGAGACCCATCGCATCAAGGACATCCGTGCGCTCGGACGCCACTGGAAGCGGATCGCCAATCTGCTCGAGCGTGAGGACATGGCCGCCGTGCACGCACTCATGGACGAGAACGACGCCCGCGAACGCGCGGCCGCCGCGCATCATCATCTCATCGAGCGCTGGCGCGAGCGGCTCATCAGCGACGACCACACCGCCTTGAGCGAGTTCATCGACGAGCACCCGCGGGTCGAGCGTCAGCCGCTGCGCGCACTCATCCGCGCCGCCCAGCGCGATCATGCGTGTGGTCGCACCGAGGCACCGCGCAAACTCTATCGCTTCCTGCGCGAGGCCTTGGAGCCAGCGGCGGATCAATCCTGAGCCGGTCGAGCCGCGCGCCGCCGGCGCGCGGGACACCCGGCTCGGGCCCGCCAGGCGCCCCGCGGTCTCAGGCCATGAAGACCCGCTCCAGATCACCCCTGGAGCGGTTGCCGCAACGGTCCTCGGCCTCGATCCAATAGCGCAGGTCGCCCGCCCCGACCGGCAGTGCGGCGGTGAAATAGTCTGCCGTCAAGATCGCCCCGCTCTCCGAAGGATAGGGGCCATGGTGCTCCATGATCTGCCGCGACTCGCCGGCGGCGGAGCGCACGATCAGCTCGACCCGCGCCAGTCCGGCGCAGTCGGCGACGAAGCAATGCACCACGCCAGCGCGCGGGGCATCGCGCAAGCAGCCCTGCCCCCAACACTGGCCACCAGGATTCTCCGGGGTCACCCAAGGCGGGAAGATGGTCGGCCCGAGCTGATCGCGGCCAGCCGCGACCAATGCGTCGATGGCTGGCTTGATCCGACCGATCCCGAGGTTGGCGGCGCGGGTCACCTGCTGGTCCCAGACCGGTTGGCCGGTCCAATACCAATAGCAGCTCGTCTCGGCGGTCAGCAGCAGCCGGACCGCCTCGCTCAGATCCGGATGATCGGGCGCGCTGTCCTCCAGCGTGTGGACCAGGTTCTGGAAGGCGGTGAGCACCGCCCAGGAATTCAGATCGGGCGAATAGGGCTGGTCATAACGGCTGAACCATTTCATGAATTGCGCGTCGCCATTGTCGGCACCGGCCCAGGATCCCGGCTCGATATGGATCACCCGCGAGGGATCGGGCGGAAAGCGCTGGAGATAGTCCTCGCTGGTGGTCAGCTCGAACCGCTGATCGCGATTCAGCCAGTCGACCAACTGCGCGGTGTTGTGATGATAGTAGCTGTCCGCCCCGCCGCCGTGATTGTCGCCATCCGAGTGCAGCAGGAAGAATGGTGGATGGGCGGGGTCATGGCCGCCGGTCGCGACGATGCGGTCGTAGACCTGGCCGAGCACGTCCGGGTATTGCAGCGCGCCAAAACCGCCACGGGCATCCTCGTTGCCGATGTAGCGCTCGGCGGGGATGGCGATGATCTTGTGCAGTGTTCCATCCGGATCCGTGTAGCCGACATATTCGGGTCTCAGCAGGCTCGGCGAGATCTTCGAGCCAGCCCAGATGTTGCGCAGTTGCAGCCAATCATCGACCGGCGCATTGACCTGCTCGGCCGGATTGGGCGGCAACATGCCCTCGCCGATGCCGGCGTAGGGATAGTCCCGACAGGCACGAAAGCGATGGATCGAGTCATAGATCACCGCGGTCACGCCAGCCTCGACCAGGGCCGGGATCATGCGCACATGGAAGGCGGTCTCGGGCGGAAACAGGATCCGCGAGGCCTCGACACCGAAGACTCGCTTGATCAGCGCGCGGTGCCAGCGGATCTGACGGACAATGTCGCGGCGCGGGATCAAGGGCATCAGCGGATGAAAGAACCCGAAGGCGGAGAAGGCGATGCGCGGATTGCCAAGCGCGGTCTTGGCGCTGGCAAGGGCGCGCAGCGCGCGGCTCCAGTCAGCGAAACGCCCACCACAGCGTCCGACCTCGTCACAGCGCTCGAGCTGCTCGATGAGCGAGCCGCTCCAGCTCGTGGACAGCCCGGCATGCGCCAGCCCGGCATCCATGTATTGCTCCACGGCCGCGGGGATGAAATGGCGATAGTTGCCGGCACGCGAGCCGAAGATCTGATCCTTCTCACCGTCCCAGGCATCGCGGTCGGTGGTGTCGTAATAGGGTTGATGCATGTGCTTGTGGATGCCGAAATAGACCTTCACCGGGGACCCGCCGCTCAGCGCTGGCGCGGGCGGCCGCGCAACCGCGCCCACCGGCTCGCTCAGCTGGATCTCGCCGAACGCCTTGATCCAGTCATCACCGCTGGCGTGCTCGAGATCCTGGCGACGACAGCCCTCGATCTGGACGCCGATGCGCCTGCCGGGCAGCGTGCCGGCCGGGATCTCGACCCAATAGCTCCAACGCCCATCCGCGGGCACCTCCGAATGGATGTCCTGGCCATTGAGCAGGATCTCACGGCCGGCGGCACGTAGGATGATCTGAGGGAATGGGATCTCGCCATCGGCGCTGCAGCGGATCCTGAAGGCTGGATGGGTGCCGTCGGCGGCCAGGTGCAGCTCGCGCGGACAATCGAGATCGAGAAAGCGGGTGAAGGTGCCCATGGGTCAAGTCCTGCCATCGAGTGGGTCGTTCATGAGTCGATCATGCATGGATCATGAATCGCTCGAAAGGATTGTGGACCGCATCGCTCGTGGGCCGCGGTCCGGGTGGCGCCCGTCATGGACCACCGGCCAGCAGCGCCAGACGCAGACCAAGCGCCATCATCACCCCGCCAGCCAGGCGGTCGATCCAGGTCTTGCCGCGCAGATAGGCCTGACGGGGCCCCGCCGAGGACATGACCAGGGTCACCAGACTGTACCAGCTCGTCTCGAGCAGAAAGACGAGCACGACGAGCGCGATGCCGATCGGCAGGGTCGTGCCCTGGGGCAGGAAGGTGGCAAAGATGGCGGCATAGACCACCGCGGCCTTGGGGTTGCTCAGCTGGGTCGCCAGACCCAGCAGAAATGCGCGGGTCAGGGATGGTGGCGCCCCTCCCCGGGGCGACTCGGGCGCCATCAGGGGTTGGCGCGCGCTGCGCCAGATGCGCGTGCCGAGATAGATGAGATAGCCCCCGCCGATGATCTGGAAGGCAAGATAGACGCTGGGCAGGCTGACCATGAGCGCCTGTAGACCGAGCAAGGCCAGGACGGTGAAGGTGACGCCGCCGAGACCCATGCCGAGCGCGGCCGCCAGAGCGTCGGGGCGCCCGGCGGCAGCGGCCGTACGGGCAATCATGACAAAGCTCGGTCCAGGCGTCACTGTACCGACCGCCAGGGCCGCCGTGATGCCCATCAGGGGCAGGATCTCAACCATCAACAATGCTCCAGGATCGCCTTTCGGTCCATCCAGCAGGCTCATCGGACACCGCTCGGACGGTCCGAGTCGGTGCGACTCAGCCGCCCACCAGGTCGCGGAGACTCGCCTCGGTCGGGTGCAGCACCACCCCTCGCTCGGTCACGATGGCATCGATCAAGGCGGCCGGGGTCACGTCGAAGACTGGGTTGCGGGCTGCGCAGCCGGCCGGAGCCAAGCGTCGACCACCACAGCCGAGGACCTCCGCCGGGTCGCGCTCCTCGATCGGGATCCCGGCGCCACTCGACAGCGACATGTCGAGCGTGGAGATCGGCGCGGCGACCATGACACGGATCCCATGATGGCGGGCCATGATGGCGAGCCCGTAGGTACCGACCTTGTTGGCCACGTCGCCATTGGCGGCGATGCGGTCGGCCCCGACGATCACCCAGCCAATCCCACCAGCGGCCATCAGACTCGCCGCGGCGCCATCGGCTTGCAGGGTCACCGGGATACCGTCCTGCATGAGCTCCCAGGCCGTGAGTCGCGTCCCTTGCATCCACGGCCGCGTCTCGTCGGCATAGACCCGACCGATCTTGCCCGCGGCATAGGCGCTGCGGATGACACCGAGCGCGGTTCCATAGCCACCAGTGGCAATGGCTCCCGCGTTACAGTGGGTGATGACGTCGGTCGGTCCCTCGATGAGTGCCGCGCCCAACTCGCCGATGCGTCGATTCGCGGCGCGGTCCTCCTCGTGGATGGCCAGTGCCTCACGGACGAGGGCCGCGAAAGGGTCCTGGTCGTCGAGTGTCAGGATCAGCTGGCGCATGCGCGCGATGGCCCAGGATAGATTGACCGCGGTCGGTCGCGAGGCCAACAGACGCTCGAGCAAGGGCTCGATCGCGCGTTTCCAATCGGCACCCGCGGCCGCGTAAGCCGCTCGTCCGGCCAAGGCGACGCCATAGGCCGCGGCGACACCGATCGCCGGCGCGCCACGCACCACCATGGTGGCGATGGCGTCGGCGACGGCGCCCGCGTCGGTCATCCGGATGAATTCGGCGCGCTCGGGCAGTTGGCGCTGATCAGCGAGATAGAGTGCATCGGCATGCCAGACGACAGCGTCGTCCGGGGTCGGCACGGTTGGAATCGGTGTTTCCATGGGATGCTCCTTGTGGCATGTTTGCGAGCGACGACCAGGCCCATCGTGCCAGGCGCAATCCGAATATTGTCACCCATGCGATGCAACACTGAAAGGACCGCCCCATGCAAGCCGAGCTTCTGATCCATGCCCAATGGGTCTTGCCCGTCGATCGCGAGGATCGACAGCTCACTGATCACGCGGTTGCGATCGCCGATGGCCGCATCCTCGCCGTGCTGCCCTCCGCGGAGGCCCGAGATTCGATCACGGCCCAACGCGTGATCGAGCTGCCCGGTCATCTGCTGATTCCGGGGCTGGTCAACGCCCACACCCATGCCGCCATGGCGCTGATGCGCGGATTGGCCGACGACCTGCCGCTCATGACCTGGTTGAGCGATCACATCTGGCCGGCCGAGAAACGCTGGGTCGATCCGAGCTTCGTTGCCGACGGGACCCGTCTGGCCGCCCTAGAGATGCTCAGCGGCGGCGTGACCTGCTTCAACGACATGTATTTCTTCCCGGAGGTCACCGCGCAGGTCACGGCCGAGATTGGAATGCGCGCCGTCATCGGGATGATCGTGGTCGACTTCCCCACCGGGTATGCTGCGAGCGCCGACGACTACATCGCCAAGGGACTGGCCCTGTTCGACAGCTACCGCGATCACCCGCTGATCCGCACCGCCTTCGCCCCACATTCGACCTACGCGGTGTCCATCGGCGCGCTGCAACGCATCCAGACACTCGCCGCCGAGCTCGAGATCCAAACCCATATCCATCTGCACGAGACCAAGCAGGAGATCGTCCAATCGCTGCGCGAGCATGGCGAGCGTCCTTTGGCCCGGCTCGACGCCATCGGCCTCGTCGGTCCGGGTCTAGCGGCGGTGCACATGACCCAGCTCCTGGACGAGGAGATCGCCCTGTTGGCCAGGACTGGGGCGCATGTCGTGCATGCACCCGAGTCCAACCTCAAGCTCGCCAGCGGTTTCTGCGAGGTGGCCAAGCTCCTGGATGCCGGCGTCAATGTCGCCCTCGGAACCGACGGAGCGGCCAGCAACAATGATCTCAACATGCTCCTCGAGATGCGCACCGCGGCATTGTTGGCCAAGGGTGTCTCCGGCTCGGCCGCCGCCGTGCCCGCCTCGACCGCCTTGCGCATGGCGACGATCAATGGTGCCCGTGCGCTTGGCCTGGAGGAGGAGATCGGCTCGCTCGAGCCGGGTAAATCAGCCGACCTGGTGGCCGTGGATCTGCGCGATTGGAACAGCCAACCCGTGTATAACGCGGTCTCGCAGCTCGTCTACACGGCGAGCCGACACCAAGTGCGGCAGGTCTGGGTCCGTGGTCATCAACTCATCCGCGACGGACTGCCGACCGGGCTCGACAGCGCCGGGATCATCGCCGCGGCCCAAGCCTGGCGTGATCGGCTGGCATCGACCGAATGAGAGGCTCACATCACCGCGGTCCTCGCGCGCCCCAAAGGAGTCGGGGCGTCCTCGTCCCGAGGAAGGACAGATGCTACGCCGATCCTGAAGCAGGGGCTTCTGAGGCGTGTCGATCTGGTCCGAGGGCGCGCAAAGCACCTGACTCGGGGCCTGGAGGCCCCGACTCCTTTGGGCCTGGAGCCCGCCTTCCAAGGGAGTCGGGGCGTCCTCGCCCCGAGGAAGGACATTCGC
>RZZN01000041.1 GCA_009929855.1 Gammaproteobacteria bacterium | reverse complement strand
AGAAAGGCGTGTTCCTTCACCTTGCTTAGTCTGGGCAATGCTTGATGCGCCTTCGATTCGAATTGGCCCGCCGCCGCGGCGGGCTGCCGTCCTCGTCACCGCAGGACGCGTCCAGGCTGCAGTAAACATTGACAAATTCTCCACCCTTTGTCCCTGTCTCGGATCATGGGTGGGAGCGTGACGCATGGCAAGACGATCGAAACGGCCTCTGCTGACTCTGCCCGAAGAGCAGCGCCGGGCATTGAACAGGCTGACGCATTCGCATACCGCGCGGTTGCGTGAAGTCGAGCGTGCACGGGTACTGTTGCGTTACGCCGAGGGCTGCTCGATCACCGAGATTCAGCGTCAAGTCGGGGTCAGTCGGCCGACCATCTATAAGTGCATCGACAAGGCGCTGACGCTGGGTGTCATGATGGGTCTGAAGGATCATGACCATCGTCCGCATGCGCCCCGAATCACCGATGTGGCCAAGGACTGGGTGGTCAGTCTCGCCGGGACCAGACCCAGGGACATGGGGGTGAGCGCTGATTCGTGGACGCTTTCAGCCTTGGCCACCTATGTGCGCGAGCACGCCGAGAGCGCCAGCTTCGAATGTCTGGCCAAAGCCAGTAAATCAACGATTTGGCGGATTCTCAACGAGAAGCACGTCAAGCCGCGCAAGATCTCGCAAGCCTCGACGAGTGTCACTTCATCCGACTGAGGGTGGGTGGCTCGTCGAATGCCCGCGGACATTCTGGACGACTCGGATGACTCATGACCATGCAACAGCATGAGTATCCACAAGACATCCTCGGTATCCACAAAAAACCCTGACCGAAGCTCGGTCAGGGTTGGTCCAAGCAGGTTGCGCTCGGAGAGACCGCGGCGCGATGCCGCGGAGGCTCAACGGCGGCGACGCGAGCCGAACAGTGCGAGCAACGCCAATCCGCCCGCGAGCACGATCGGCCCCAATGCTCCGAAGACCGGGATCGGCGAGACAGGTGCCATGGTTGGCTGCGGAGTCGCGGTGGGCGCCGTGGTCGGGACCGGGGTTGCGGTCGGCATCGGACCCGCGGTGGGTGTCGGTGCGACGGTTGGCGTCGGAGCAACAGTGGGTGTCGGTGCGACGGTGGGCGTCGGAGCAACGGTTGGCGTCGGTGTGGGTGTCGGCGCTTGCGTGATCGTCACCTGACCAGGCGTGTAGACTGTTCCTGCCGGAAAGGTCAGTATGCTCGTCGGATTCGCGGCAACTGTGTAGCGCGCGCCCTGGATGCTCAGTGTGATCGGTCCGGTGGCGCTGGGACTGATCGTCCAGGGGATGACGGCCAACTCGCCGTTGTTCAGGGCTGTCAAGTTAGTATTGGCCACGCCAAAACGCAACACATTGGGTGACGGGGGAGTGTCTACGGCGACGATGCCGGGTGGCACAGTGAGTGCCGTGCCGGGCGTCGGTGTCCCCGGGGTCAATTGACTGGGATCGTATTGGATGTCGAGCCCGATCGAGATCATCGGCCCCGGTGAGACGTCGATCCCCGAGACTGAAAAGCTGGTCGACACGGTCGAGCCGGGCGCGCCGCTGGCGTTGCCGATCGTCAAGGTCGCGGCCAGCGCGTTGCTGGCTGGCAGCCAGAGCAGTGCCATGCCGAGCACGGCGGTTCGATTGAGCAGATGCATCGCGTTCTCCTTGGTCGGGGCGAGTCGGGTCGATTTGGGCAAGCAGGGGCGGCGATCGCTGGAGAGACAGCACCAATCTGCGCCGACATCCCTACCAAACGGTTGAATTATACGACGAGCGGCCAGTCCTGGCGAATGTCCGCGAACAGCGGCGTGGCGACGCGGTTGAAAGTCTCTGGTCAGCGGCGTGCGGCACTGGCTCGCTGTAATGGCTTGCTGTACTGGCTCGCTGCACTGGCCCCCAACCATTTCAGATGGCGTTTGCTCACCCAGGCCCCGATACGGAGGATCGCGTGAGATCCCGAGGCACCTGTGCGCGAAGCACTGGGGCGCTCCGGCGCGCGCACCAGACAGCCGTCAGGTGCGTGAGCGCGCTTGTGGTTATAATGTGGCCTCCAGTCCAAAACCATTGGATTGTGTATGGTTTGCCCTGGAACGATCCTTGGGCAGTGCGCTATCATCGACGTGTCGTGTTATCACTGCATGAGTCGGTGTCTCAATCGGGTCCGTCGGATCGGCCCAGGGTGCGTCCTCAGCGGCTGGAAATCCGCGAGCCTGGACGCATCATGTCACGACGGGTGCGCGTTGGGCGCGGCGTGACGGCTCCTCCTCTCGGGCCGGCGAGTCGATGTGTTCGGAGCGCGCGCCAAATCAACTTCGATCGGTGTGTGCGAGTCGCGGCACCGCGAGATCCGCCAACAAGAAAAGGCAAAAACTCCGATGTTCGATCAAGCCGTCGCTAACCACCAGGACGACGCCGTGCGCGCCGATCTGGCTGCCGACTATCAGCGCGTGCGCGCCTTTACGGAGCGCCTCTGCGAGCCCTTGGTCGTCGAAGACTACGGTCTGCAGACTCGGGTCGAGACCAGCCCACCGAAATGGCACCTGGCACATGTCTCCTGGTTCTTCGAGACCTTCCTGCTGCGCCCCTTTCTGCCTGGATATCGGGTCTTTCACCCGCGCTTTGAGTATCTGTTCAACAGTTATTACGAGCAGACCGGCAGCGGGTTTTGGCCGCGTCCCGAGCGTGGGCTGCTGTCGCGCCCAACGGTGGCCGAGATCTATGACTACCGTCGTCATGTCGACACGGCCATGCTGCGCTTGATCGAGACATGCCGTTCGCCAGACTGGCCGGCGCTCGCGCACCGGCTGCGCATCGGTCTGAACCATGAGCAACAGCACCAGGAGCTGCTGGTCACGGATATCAAGGGGAATCTGGCCTACAATCCGTTGCGTCCGGCCTATCGAGAGGACCTGTCCAGTGCCCCGCGCGCCGAGCCAGGGCAACTGCGCTGGATCTCCCATGCGGGCGGTGTGACCGAGCTTGGAGCTGACTCCGACGGTTTCACCTACGACAATGAGGGACCTCGTCATCGCACCTTTCTCGAGCCCTTTGCGCTGGCGCATCGCCCGATCACGAATGGCGAATTCCTGCGTTTCATCGAGGATGGCGGTTATCGAGACCCAGCACTCTGGCTCTCCGATGGTTGGGCGCGGGTTCGAGAGGATGGCTGGCAAGCACCGCTCTACTGGGAGCTCAACGATGGCCAGTGGCAGATCATGACGCTGGGTGGTCTGCGCCAGCTCAACCCGGCCGAGCCGGTCTGTCATGTCAGCTATTACGAGGCGGATGCCTTTGCGACCTGGGCCGGCAAGCGGTTGCCTACCGAGGCCGAGTGGGAGCATGCGGCCCGCTGCCATCTCGGGGATCGGCCCCTTCAAGGCCATTTCGTCGAGGATGGTGACCTGCATCCGCGGCCCGCGCCGGACGGTGGCCCGGAGGGCGAGTCTGGTCTGCTGCAACTCTTCGGCGATGTCTGGGAGTGGACCTCATCGGCCTATCTGCCCTATCCAGGTTATCGCGCCGCCGCCGGCGCGCTGGGCGAGTACAATGGGAAATTCATGTGCAATCAGATGGTGCTGCGGGGCGGCTCATGCGCCAGCTCGCGTGACCATCTGCGCGTGACGTATCGGAATTTCTTTTACCCCCATGAGCGTTGGCAGTTCAAGGGATTCCGGCTCGCGGAGACGATCCGATGAGCGGGCGAGGCGCATTCAAGGCGGCCGATCGCACGGCTCATGGGGCGATGCCGGCGCTGCCCGCGAGCCAGCGCGCGCTCCAGCCACCTGGCTCCATCCGCTTTTTCGACGATCACCCGACACCCGCGGATGTCCGTGCCGAGGTTCTCGCGGGCTTGAGCCAACCGCGCAAGCGCCTACCACCGAAGCTCTTCTATGATCTGGAGGGCTCGCGACTCTTCGATGCCATCACCGAGCTTCCCGAATACTATCCGACGCGGACCGAGATCGGCATCCTGCGTGAGCACGGTGGCGCGATGGCGGATCGGCTTGGACGCGGTCATGTCCTCATCGAGCTTGGCAGTGGCAGCAGTCTGAAGATCCAGACCCTGCTCGAGGCCTTGCAGCCCAGTGTGTATCTGCCAGTCGACATCTCCAAGGAGCACCTGTTGGAGTCGGCGCACGCACTGTCCAAGCGCTTCCCGCGCCTGGCCATCCGCGCCGCCTGTGCCGACTATTCGGCCTCATTCAGACTTCCCTTGGAACCGCACTGGACCAACCTTGCGGCCTTTTTCCCCGGCTCGAGCATCGGCAATTTCGATCCCGTGGATGCCGCGCGCCTGCTCGCTCGCGTCGCGAAGATGCTCGGCCCTGGTGGTCGGCTCCTGATCGGGGTCGACCTGCCCAAGGATCCACTGATCCTCAATGCCGCCTACGACGATGCGCAAGGGGTGACCGCGGCATTCAACATCAATCTGTTGGCGCGGATCAATCGTGAGCTGGGCGCTGATTTCGATCTCACGACCTTTCGTCATCATGCCTTTTTCAACAGCGACGAGAGTCGGGTCGAGATGCATCTGGTCAGCCGGATCGATCAGATGGTCAGGGTCGACGGCGAGTCGTTCCACTTCCATGCCGGCGAGACCATCCATACCGAAAATTCATATAAATACGACATCGAGACCTTCCACCGGCTCGCGGCGGGCGCGGGTTTCGCCGCCGAGCAGGTCTGGTGCGATCGCGACGAGCTGTTCAGCGTGCACTGTCTGGTCGTGCGGGGCCCGTCGTCGGAAGAATGACGGTCGCGGCATGGGCCGAGGTGCATGCATGGTGGTCGTCACGCGCCGATCGTTGCATCATAGGGTCCTTCGCCAGCGCGCTGGCCCCTGATCGCGACAAGGATCATCATGCTCAAAGACTGGTCGGACGTTTATCGCATCGGCATCGAAGAGATCGATCGCCAACATCAAGACTTTTTCATGGCCTCCCATCGGCTCTATCAGACGATCCTCGATGGTCAGGGCCAGCAGGGTGTGAGCGAGTCGATCGAGTTCCTGCGCGGTTACGCGGAGAATCACTTCAGCGCCGAGGAAGGCTTGATGCGCGCGCATGCCTACCCGGATCTGTCCGATCATGTGCGCCAGCACGTCAGCTTCATGCGTCGACTCGGCAAGCTCGAGCATGATCTGCGCACCTTCGGACCGAGCCGCGACCTTGCCGAGCGCGCCTTGGAGCTGACCCAGGACTGGTTGATCGAGCACATCGCCGACGAGGACGTGCTCTATGCCCTGCATGTCAAGTCCGTCACGCCCGACGCCGCTCAGCCCGGCTCGGCCGCGTCAAGCTGACATTCATCGCGGCGGGGTGACCGTCGCCACCGAGTAAGATCCCCATGACTGATATGACCTCGAACGAAGGTCTAGAGCGTGATGTCCAGCTCTTCACCGCGCTCCTTGGTGAGGTGCTGCGCGAGCACAGCCGCAAGCGCGTGCTGGTCATCGTCGAGCGGCTGCGTGACGGTTTCATGCAGCTGCGCCAGCAGGATGATCCGCAGCTGCGCGATAAGCTGATGAAGCGCATCGAGGGTCTGGAGCCACAAACCCTTTCCGAGGTCATTCGCGCCTTCAATATCTATTTCGGCCTGGTCAACATCGCCGAGGAGCTCAATGCCTATCTGGCACGCATGGAGCTCATCTCGGCCGGTGAGCGGCTATGGGTCGGCTCATTCGATGATACCGTGCGCCAGCTCAAGGACGAGGGCATGAGTCCGGAGAACTTTCAGAGTCTGCTCGAGCATCTGATCTATCTGCCCGTCTTCACCGCGCATCCGACCGAGGCGAAGCGTCGCACCACCCTGGAAACCTTCCGGCGGATCTTTCTGATCGGCCAGGATCTACACCGACGCAAGCTCAACGATGAGGAGCTCGAGGACTGTCTGCAGGCGATCCTCAGCCAGATCCAGATCCTGTGGAAGACTGACGAGGTGCGGATCCATAAGCCGCAGGTCACCGATGAGGTGCGCCAAGGGCTCTATTTCTTCCGCGAGTCGCTCTTCGAGGCGGTACCCGAGGTCTATCGGTTCCTCGAAAAGGCGGTTCGCCGGGCCTATGGCGCGGGCTCGGGCATCCAGGTGCCGAGCTTCATCCGCTTCGGCTCTTGGATCGCCGGCGATCGGGATGGCAATCCATTCGTCAAGCCCGAGACCACGGAGCTGGCGGTGCGCATGCATGGCGAGCTGGTGCTTGAGCTCTATCTGGAGCGCATCGCCAAGCTGCTGCGCATGCTCAGTCATTCCAGCTCGATCTGTCAGCCCGCCCCGGCATTCCTCGACAGCTTGGATGCCGACGAGGACTATTGGGTCGACACCATGGGCCAGAGCTTGCGTCGCTATGTCAATGAGCCGTACCGGCGCAAGCTCGCCATGATGGAGCATCGGCTCAACGCGAATCTGCGGCGGATTCGTGCGCGCATGGCGGGTCATGATGGGCTCGCGCAGCCCGAGGGCTACGCGAGCGAGCGCGATTTCCTCACCGATCTCTATCTGATCCGCGATTCACTGCGTCATCATGGTGATGCCAATGCCGCGGCTGGTCCGTTGCAGGATCTGATTCGCCTGGTCGAAACCTTCGGCTTTCACCTGGTGCATCTTGACATCCGCCAAGAGTCGACGCGCCATACCATGGCGGTCACCGAGTTGTTCGCCCGCCAGCCCGGCGCGCCCTTCTATCAGGCCTTCGACGAGGAGCAGCGGTTGCTGGCGCTGGCCGAGGCGATCGCGCATCCTCACCCGTTCGTGATCGACAAGGCGACCCTGACCCCGGAGACTCGCGAGACCCTGGATGTCTTCGAGGTGATGGCGCGGATGCGCGCCGAGATCAGCGACGGTCTGTTCGGCCAGTATGTGATCTCGATGACCCATCACGCGAGCCACGTGATGGAGGTCATGCTGTTGGCGCGCCTGGCTGGATTGGCGGGCAAGGATCGTCAGGGCTGGTTCTGCCGGATTCAGATCTCGCCGCTCTTCGAGACGATCGACGATCTGAATCGGATCGGCGAAGTGATGGGCCGGTTGTTCCAGGATCCGACGTATGGGGCCCTGTTGAAATCTTCCGGCAATCAGCAAGAGGTGATGCTGGGCTATTCCGATTCCTGCAAGGATGGCGGTATCCTGGCATCGAGCTGGCGCCTCTACGAGGCGCAGCGCAAGGTCATCCAGCTTGCTGACGATCATGGCGTGTCTTGCCGGCTCTTTCACGGTCGCGGAGGGACCGTCGGGCGGGGTGGAGGTCCCACCTACGAGGCGATCCTGGCCCAGCCGACCGACACGGTGCATGGTCAGATCAAGCTCACCGAGCAGGGCGAGGTACTCTCCTATCGGTATGCCAATCCGGAGACCGCTCGTTATGAGCTCACGCTCGGGATCAGCGGTCTCATCAAGGCCAGCCGTTGTTTGATCGAGCCGCCGCCGGAGGATCGCAAGGACTATCTCGGCATCATGGACGAGCTGGCCCGCTACGGCGAGGAGGCCTATCGTCGCTTGACCCAGGAGACCGCGGGTTTCCTGGACTATTTCTATGAGTGCACGCCGCTCGATGGCATCGCCATGCTCAACATCGGCTCGCGGCCCTCGCACCGCAAGAAGGCCGACCGCTCGCTCAGCTCGATTCGCGCCATTCCTTGGGTGTTCGGCTGGGCGCAATCACGCCAGACCCTGCCGGCCTGGTACGGTATCGGCCATGCGATCGAGCGTTTCCGTGGCAATGAGTTGGATCGTCTGGTCAAGCTGCAGCAGATGTATCAGGAATGGCCGTACTTTCGGGCGCTCCTGTCCAACACCCAGATGTCGCTGTTCAAGGCCGAGATGCACATCGCGCGCGGCTATGCCCGGCTTGCCGAGGATCCAGCGCGGGCCGCCGTCATCTATGGCATCATCGAGGATGAATATCGCCGGACATTGACTCAAGTCATGCATGTGGCGGGGCTGCGGGGTCTCATGGAGGAGACCCCGGAGCTTGCGCACTCACTGGCGCGACGCAATATCTATCTCGATCCATTGAACCACATCCAGGTCGCCTTGCTCGAACGTTACCGCTCGGAGCCGGATGAGGAGCAGCGTGAGCAGTGGCTGGATCCATTGCTCCGGTCCATCAACGCGGTCGCGGCCGGGATGCGCAATACGGGATGATGGGTCCGCGTCTTGGCCGAAGTCCGATGCGGCCTGCCGTGAGTGAGTGCGCCGGTCCGTAGGCATCCGGCGATGCCGCGGCTCGAGAGCCTTGGAGCCGGGCCGAATCCATCCCAACCACCCAATCTCTTTGTTGGCAATGTCAGAGCCTCGTCCGATCCCATCCCAGTCACCCTCGCGGCCACCACTGGCGCTGCGCGTCCTCGGTCTGGTCCTGCTCGTCTTCAGTATTGGCCTGGTCTCTTGCCAGGCAATGCTGAGTCTCTGATGGCACCGGGCATGGAAAACCTGCCTGGACAACGCCGCACCCTCGGCCTTGGCGAGCTGCTCCTCGGTGGCGGATCGGGACGGGATCCGGCCGTATCCGGCTGGCGGCGGCCGCGGGCGAAGGGCACACTGCTGTTCGTCCTGCCGATCCCGCTGCTGATCGGGGCGCTGATCGGGCTTGGCGCGGGACGCCTGGATGTCGTCCTGACCGAGGGTCTGATCTTTGCGCTCTACATGGTCGCGGCCACCCTGACGCGGCGCGGTCTGCGCGCCGAGCACACTCATCGAAGCATGCGCTTTGCTCGACTCGAGCGGATCCCGCTGAAGACCATCGGCGGCCTGCTGATCGGCTTGGCGACCGGGCTCGCGGCTTGGTTGGCGGTTGGTCAGGGGCCCGCGCTCGGCCTGGTCTATGCGCTGGTGGCGATTCTCGGCTTTCATTTTGTCTATGGCCTGGGCGCGCTCGGACACCCGCGCCCCTTTCCCGCCGCGGACGAGCGGGCGCGCAAGGTCGCCGCGGCCTTGGGCGAGGCCGAGCACAAGCTGCTCGAGCTCGAGCGCGTGGCGGCCAAGATCGCGAATCCTGAGCTCAAGCGTCGTCTCGGGCGAATCATTGGGCAGGGGCGCTCGATCCTCGATCAGATCGCGGAGCGCCCGAGCGATCTGTTTCGCGCGCGCAAGTTCCTCAATGTCTATCTGGACGGTGTCAAACAGGTGAGCGACGGCTATGCCCGAACCCATCGTTTGGCTGATTCGCGGGAGCTGGAGCAGAATTTTCGCAATGTTCTGGTGACCGTCGAGGAGGTCTTTCAGGAGCAGCATCAGCGCTTGCTCAAGACCGATGTGATGGATCTCGATGTCCAGATCGAGGTCTTGAAGAAACAATTGGAGCGCGAGGGGATTCAATGAGCCCGGCCCACGCGCACCCTCCGACCGAGTCGGTCATATGGGAGAGAGACCATTGAGCCAAGGTGAAGATGTCGAGCCGATGGCGGCGCCCGCGGCGCCGACCCGACAGACTGGTGACGAACAGGCCGATGTGATGGCGCCTCACGCGCTCACACGGTCATCCGCCGGACTCGACCAGCCACTCATGACCCGGGTGGCTGGGGATCTTGCGCCGATCGACGAGTCCGAGATCAAGCGCCTGCTCCAGGAGCTCGATCTGAAGGATACCCATTCGATCCTCTTTTTCGGTGCCAAGGCCCAAGAGCGGCTGACCGAGGTCTCGGACCAGATGCTGGAAGGCGTGCGGGCCAAGGATGTGGGTCCGGCCGGTGCGGCCTTGAGCGAGATGGTCACGACCCTCAAGGGATTCGACGTCGAGGGACTCAATCCCAACCGCAAGCCCGGACTGCTGGCACGTCTGACCGGCAAGGGGCGGCCGATCGTGCGCTTCCTGCAGGAATACGAGGCGGTGCGCGATCAGATCGAGACCATCGCGGTCGAGTTGGAGCGCCACAAGACCAAGCTATTGACCGACGTGACCGCGTTGGACCGTCTCTACGCGGCCAATCTCGACTACTTTCGCGCCTTGGAACAATATATCGCGGCTGGCGAACGCAAGCTCGGCGAGCTCGATGAGTCGCTGATCCCGTCCCTGGCCACTCGCGTCGAGCAGAGTAAGGACATGGTGGACGCTCAACGACTGAAGGATCTGCGCGGTGTCCGCGATGATCTCGAGCGCCGTGTCCATGATCTCAAGCTCACGCGCCAGGTCACCATGCAGGGGCTGCCCAGTATCCGGCTGGTTCAAGAGAACGACAAAGGGTTGATCAACAAGATCAACTCGACCCTGGTCAATACCGTTCCACTCTGGCGTCAGCAACTTGCCCAGGCGGTGACCATCTATCGCTCGGGTGAGGCGTCCGAGACCATCAAGGCGGCCACCGATCTCACCAACGACCTGCTGCGGGCCAATGCCGAGAACCTCAAGATGGCCAATGCCGAGGCACGCCGCCAGATCGAGCGCGGTGTCTTCGATATCGAGGTCGTCAAGCAGGCCAATCAGACGCTGATCGAGACCATCGAGGAAAGTCTTGCGATCGCCGACGAGGGCAAGCGTGCTCGTGCCGCGGCCAGCCGGGAGCTGGAACGGCTCGAGGACGATCTGCGCCGCACCCTGGTCGCGTCGAGCGCGCGCCGCTCCTAGGCACTTCCATTTTCAGCAAGATCCTGTATATTTGCGAGTTTACCTGCGGGTCACTGCCGCACTCTCCAAACGACTGGATCCAGGACAGCACATGGTTACGATTCGTTTGTCCCGGGGTGGATCGAAGCGCCATCCCTTCTACCAAATCGTCGTCGCTGACGTCCGCGCCAAGCGCGACGGTCGCTATATCGAGCGGCTCGGCTTCTTCAATCCGATCGCGCGTGGTGGCGAAGTCACTCTGCGTGTCGATCGTACGCGCGCCAAATATTGGATCGACTGTGGCGCCCAGCCCACCGATCGGGTCAAGCAGCTCCTCAAGCAAGCCGCGCGCGACGAGGCAGCCACCGCCGTGGCGGCGGCTTGATCGACTCCTCGATGCGCACGCGCTGTCGAGTGCCGGAGTGAGCAAGCAGTCAGGCTCCACGCCCATCATCGTCGGGCGGATTGCCGGAGTCTACGGGGTTCGCGGCTGGGTGAAGGTGATGTCTGAGACCGATCCGCGTGAAGGTCTGCTGAATTACCAGCCTTGGCTGCTCGGTGCCGGGTCGCGTGCCTGGGTCGTTCGAGAGGGGAAGCGGCATGGCAAGGGTCTGATCGTTCACCTGGATGGCTGTGACGATCGGGATCAAGCCGCGATGCTGGTGGGTCAAGAGATCGCGGTCCGGCGCGACCAATTGCCACCGCCCGCGCCAGACGAGGTCTATTGGGCCGATCTGGAGGGGCTCGAGGTCGTGACGATCACGGGCGAATCACTGGGCGTGATCGATCACTTGTTCTCCACGGGCGTGAACGACGTGGTCGTCGTTCGTGGTGAGCGCGAGCGCCTGTTGCCGTTCATCTGGCATGATGTCGTGAAGGAGATCGATCTCGACGGCAGGCGCATGCTGGTCGATTGGGATCCATCCTTCTAGCCTTCGTGTTGGTGGGACACATCGATGATGATGCGCTTCGATGTCGTCACACTCTTCCCAGGGCTTTTTCGGATCTTACTCGATGATGGCGTGATCGGTCGGGCGATCGGACGTGGGGTCGCCGAGCTGCATCTCTGGAATCCTCGCGATTTCACTCAGGATCCACATCGAGTCGTGGATGATCGGCCCTATGGTGGCGGGCCGGGCATGGTCATGAAGGTCGCACCGTTGCGCGATGCCATTGCGGCCGCGCGTGCTGCCGCGCCCGCGAGTCGGGTGGCGTATTTGTCGCCACAGGGACGGCTGTTGCGGCAGCCTCAGATGATCGAGATCGCCCGGCAGCCAGGTTGGATCCTACTCGCCGGACGCTATGAAGGGGTCGATGAGCGCCTCATCGAGGGGTGCGTCGATGAAGAGTGGTCGATCGGTGACTATGTGTTGAGTGGGGGCGAGCTGGCGGCCATGGTCGTCATGGATGCCGTCATCCGGTTGTTGCCCGGTGCGCTCGGCCATGGTGAATCGGCCGTGCAGGATTCGCACAGCGATGGCCTATTGGATTGGCCGCATTACACGCGACCACCCGAGATCGATGGGCGGGCGGTTCCGCCTGTACTGATCAGTGGGGATCATGCCGCGATCGAGCGTTGGCGATCGCTCCAAGCCCTCGGCCGGACCTGGCAGCGGCGTCCCGATCTGTTGCAGCAACGTGGCCTGAGTGATGAAGAGCGCGCATTGCTTGAAGAATTTGTCCGATCGCATCATCGGGATGAGATCGGTTAGGAACAGGAGCCAGATGAAGTCATGAGCAATATCATTGCCGAGCTCGAGCAAGAGCAGATCAAGCCGGGTGTGCCCGAGTTCGTGCCGGGCGACACGGTCGTCGTGCAGGTCCGTGTCAAGGAGGGTGCCCGCGAGCGCCTTCAGGCCTTCGAGGGGGTGGTCATCGCCAAGCGCAACCGCGGCCTCAACTCAGCCTTCACGGTTCGCAAGATCTCGCATGGCGAGGGGGTCGAGCGGGCCTTTCAGACGCATAGCCCAGCGATTGCCTCGATCGAGGTCAAACGCAAGGGTGACGTGCGTCGCGCCAAGCTCTACTATCTGCGTGGGCGCACCGGCAAGAGTGCGCGAATCCGCGAAAAGGTGTGACCAGCGCACGCTGCTCAAGCGCTGACGCTTGGTGACCGTCTCGGCGAGATCATGCCTGGCCGACCGCGAGCGGGTCCTGGAGGATGGATCCACGATCCGCTCGCAATGCTGTTGCATGGTCTTGGCGTGCGGTCCTCGTGAGTCCTGGGCCGCGTCGTGACAGCGACCGCCTCCAGTTGCACACCGTCCTTTCTCTGGCATGACTACGAGACTTGGGGCGCCGACCCAAGCCGTGATCGACCATGCCAATTCGCCGCAATCCGCACGGACGCTGATCTCAACCCGGTCGGCGCCCCGCTGCTCCTCTACTGTCGTCCCGCCACCGACCTCTTGCCGCACCCCGAGGCCTGTCTGCTCACCGGGATCACACCCCAACTGGCCGAGCGCAAGGGTCTGATCGAGGCTGAGTTCGCCGCCCGCATCAATTCCGCGCTGAGTCTTGCCGGCACCTGTGGGGTCGGCTACAACAGCATGCGTTTCGATGACGAGGTCACGCGCAACCTGCTCAATCGCAATCTGCTCGATCCCTATGCCCGGGAGTGGCGCAATGGCAATTCGCGGTGGGATCTGATCGATGTCCTGCGCTTGGCCCATGCGTTGCGTCCAGAGGGTCTGGTCTGGCCCACCCATGAGGACGGCACGACCTCCTTCAAGCTGGAGGCATTGACCGCTGCCAATGGGATCGACCACGGCCAGGCCCATGACGCACTCGGGGATGTGCGCGCCACGATCGGGCTTGCGCGCGCACTGCGCCGCGCCCAGCCCAGGCTCTTCGACTATGCCCTGACCCTGCGCGACAAGCGTCGTGTCCGCGCGCTGCTCGAGCGACGCACGCCACTGCTGCATGTCTCGGCCCGCTATCCCGCCGCGCAGGGCTGCATCGCACCCATCCTGCCCTTGGCCGCGCACCCGACAAACCCGAATGGGGTGATCTGTGTCGATCTGCGCTTGGATCCGGAAACACTCATCGCTGTATCCGCCGAGGAGCTGCGCGCGCGTCTCTTCACCCCGGCGAGCAGTCTCGCTCAGGGCGTGGAGCGCATCCCACTGAAGACGGTGCATGTCAATCGTGCCCCGCTCTTGGCCCCATTGACCACCCTCGTGCCAGCGGCGGCCGAGCGCTGGTCGATCGATCCGGCACGGGTCGCGGCCCATGCGCGCCAGTATCAGGATGTCCTGGAGCCGATCGCGGAGAAGATCCGCGCGGCCCATCAGCTTCCCGCCGTCGCCGAGACCGATCCTGATCTCATGCTCTATTCGGGCGGTTTTTTCTCCGATGCCGATCGCGCTGCCCTGGATGCGCTGCATCGGCTCGATCCGGATGCCCTCGCCAGGGCCACCCCGCGCTTCCAGGATCCGCGTCTGGGCACGATGCTCTTTCGTTATCGCGCCCGCAACTGGCCAGAGTCGCTGACCGTCGAGGAGCGCGAGGAGTGGGATCTATACCGCCTCGCACGCTTGACCGACCCGGCCGGCGGCGCCAGTATCCAGATCGAGCGATTCGAGCAGCGGCTCGATGAGCTGTCCGCGCGTCATGCCGACGACCCAGCAAAGCTCGCGATCCTCGAGGCGCTCGGCGCCTGGGGTGAGCGCGTGCTCGATGCGGGTGACTGAGCGCGCGATCACTCAATCCGCGGATTCCGGCGGCTTTGCCCCAGGACCGGCGACCAATTGGTGGACGATCCCACGACACTGAGCCGCCTGGTCGATCCATTCCAGACCGGCGCTCGGTGGAATCGGTGGGCTGTGCTCGCGGATGCGGCCGATGGCCGTGGCGATCAGCCCGTCGACCTCGGCGGCATCCGTGACCAGGCCCTGTGTCTCGACGGTTTCGACGGCGAGACAGACCCCGGCCTGCGATCCGAGGATCAATCCAGTGGCGGCGCCCAGATGGTAACCATAGGCCAGTGCCAGGAAGCCGCCGGTGGCACTGCCGATCAGCAAGAAGATGAGCGCGATGATCAAGGTCTTCATGAGTGATTCCCGATGCTGAAGATGAGTCCGGGCGGGCTCGCCGCGGCGCCTGCAGCAGTGTCGCCGACCCGCTCGCTCGCGACAAGTTGAGCGACCGCTCACACCCATGATGACCCCCTTCCAGTGCGTGCCGCAGGGCGTTGCGTGGTGCATCCTGCTGCTGGCCTTGCCGGTGTTGGCTGAGACGCGCGTGGATCAAGACGCGCTGTTCCTGGCGGCCGAGCGAGCGCTGAGCGGGGGCGATCTGGAGACCCATCGGCGTCTCTCGTCCGAACTGGCGCAACATCCGCTGGCGCCCTATCTGGAATATGCTGCGCTGACGCGCGATCTGGCCGCGACCTCCGACGCGGCGATCGAATCCTTCCTTGCGCGTTTTCCGCGCACCCCACTCGCGACCCGGCTCCGTCCGGTCTATCTGGCGCGGCTCGCCGACTCCGGGCGCTGGCTCGACTATGCGCGAGTCGATCGACCGGATGAGTCGACCGCCCGCCAGTGTCTCTATCTGCGCGCACTCATCGAGACCGACCGGGCCGCGGAGGCATTCGCTCAGGTGCCGCCGCTCTGGTTGTCGGCCCAATCCCAGCCGGAGGCCTGCAACCCGGTCTTTAACGCCTGGCAGACGGCCGGTGGGCTCACCCATGAGCAGATCCGAGCGCGTTTCAGACTCGCGATGGAGGCTGGCGAGACTGCCTTGGCGCGTGAGCTCACGCGACTGATGCCCGCGGCCGAGCGCGGCATGCTCGAGGCTTGGCTCAGGATCGACGCGGATCCGGCACGGATCCCCGAGCTGGATCTCAGCGTGCCGGACCCGCTGGTCGCGCCGATCATCGCCCATGGGCTGGTCGCCGAAGCAGGGCGCGCGCCGCTGTTGGCCGCCGACCGGCTGGTGGCGATGCGCGCGCGACTCGCGACCGATCCCGCGGCTGCCGATCGCGCCCATGCCGCGGTTGGGCAGGCCCTGACACGGATGGGTGATCCACGTGGTCTTGAGATCTGGGATGCGCTGCGTGCGACACCGGACAATCTCGCCGCCCAAGAGACCCGGCTGCGCGCGGCGGTCGCGCGAGCGTCCTGGGACTGGGTGGTCGCCTGGGTCGAGCGGATGCCCAATGGGGCCGTCAAAAGCGATCGCTGGCTCTATTGGCAGGGCCGCGCCGAGCAGGCGCTCGGCCGCCCTGCGGCCGCCGCGGCGTCCTTGGGCCAAGCCGCCGCGGGCCGCAGTCTGTGGGCCTTCCTCGCCGCCGATCGTCTCGGGCGCCCCTATCGACTGGTTGATGAACGCACCCCCGCCGACCCCGCGCTGATCCGCGCGGTGGTGCAGACGCCTGCCTTCGAGCGCATGCGCGTGCTCGCGCGACTCGGCCGCGAGATCGATCTGCGCCGCGAATGGCGTGACCTGACGCTGGCTCTCGACGCCCCCGAGCTGTTGGCCGCCGCCTTCGTGGCGGATGTGATGGGATGGTACGACCAGGCGATCCAGGCGCTGGCGCGCGCCGATCACTGGGACGACTTGGCCCTGCGTTTCCCTCTGGCCTACCATGAGCAGGTTGCGGATCAGGCGGCATGGCAAGGCCTGGACCCGGCATGGATCCTCGCCGTGATCCGGCAGGAAAGCTTGTTTGCGCGGACCCTGGCCTCGCCCGCGGGCGCCATGGGGCTGATGCAGCTGATGCCCGCCACCGCGCGCGAGACCGCCTTGCGCATCGGCTTGGTGCCGCCCTCGCGCTGGGATCTGCTCGCGCCGAGTGTCAACATCACACTCGGCAGTGCCTACCTGGCCCAGCTCCGCGATCGTTTTGGCCATGTCGCATTGGCGACGGCTGCTTATAATGCGGGTCCTTCGCGGGTGGCGCGCTGGTTGCCGGACGACTGTCTCGATGCCGATCGTTGGATCCTGGCCATCCCGTTCAGCGAGACGCGGCAGTATGTCGAGCGGACACTGGCCTATCGCGTCATCTATGCCGCGCGTCTCGGTCTCGTCCCTGGGCGTCTCTCCGATTGGCTGCCACCCGTACCGGGCGTGGATTTCTTCGAGTCTTCGATGGAGCACTGATGTCGAATCTTCCCCGTCGCGTCATGGTGATCGCCGTGATCTGTCTCGCGAGTGTCGTCTCGACCGGTCTGCGCGCGGACACCCGATCGGCCATGGCCGAGGCCATGGTCCGGATGATGGAGGCCATGGGCCTCTTCGGCGGTGCCAGCGGCGCCATGTCGAGCGCTCCCCCGGGATGGACCAACCCCATGGGCCTGTCGGGCTGGCCAGCGGGCTTCGGCGCCATTCCGGGACTCGGCATGGCGGGCATGCCGAATCCCGCCGGGATGGCCGATCCCATGGGTCAGATGAGCGATCTGGCGCAGATGGATCCCACCGGTCAGTTGGGCCAGCTCGATCCCACCGGCCAGATGAGTCGATTCGCCCAGGATCCAACCGCCCAGATGGGTCAAATCGCCGGTCAGCTGGGCCAGCTCGACCCGACCGGCCAGATGAATCGATTCACCCAGGATCCAACCGCCCAGATGGGTCAAATGATGGAGCGTTTCACGGCCGGGACCCCGATGGTCGGCTCCTTGCTCACTGGGGCCAGTGCCTTGGATGGGATCTGGGAGGGCAACGACGAGGGCCTGCTGATCGTGCAGGGTGGACGCTACCGCATCTATGCCCCCTTCAGTGGTTATGTCGATGGTGATATTCGCGTGTCGGGTGATCGGGTCGAGCTGACCAATCGGCGCGAGGGGTTCAGCCAGGAGTTCGAATACGCTCAGGACCAGGGGCGTTTGGTGTTCCGTGATCGTCACGGTCAGCTCTATCTCTATCGCCGACTCGTCTTGGAAGAGCAGCGATGAGTGCTCGGATCAGATCGCCAGCTGCAGCGCGATCACCAGGAGCAGACAGGCGAATAGGCGTCTTAGGAGCGTGACCGGCAGCCGGTGTGCGAGTGCCGCCCCGAGCGGCGCGGTGGGGATGCTGGCGATCAGGATCGTGCCGACCGCCGGCCAGTGGATGAATCCACTGCTGAGCTCGGGCAGCCCCGCGCGTCCCCAGCCGACCAGCATGAAGCCGATGGCGCCGGCCAAGGCGATCGGCACCCCAGCCGCCGCCGCGGTACCGACCGCCTGACGCAGATCGATCCCGTGCCGGTTGAGGTAGGGAACGGTCAAGGTGCCGCCGCCGATGCCAACCAGTGCCGAGACGACGCCGATCGCCGCGCCAACGCACCAGAGGCCGACGACCCCGGGCAGCTGGGCCGCGTGCCGCTGTCCCTCGGGCAGCAGCATCCGCGCGCTGACCACGAGTAGGAAGGCGGCGAAGAGACGCTTCAACCAGGGCTCCGGGAGGATGCCGGCCAGCATCGCCCCGAGCCAGGCACCCAGGATGATGCCTGGAGTCAAGCGTGCGACCAGATCCCAACGCACCGCGCCGCGGCGCTGATGGGCGCGGGCCGATGCCAAGCCTGTGCCGACGATCGCCGCGAGCGAGGTGCCAATCGCCAGGTGTGAGATCCACTGCGACGCCATCCCGAGCCACTCGTAGAGCAGCATGAGCGACGGCACGAGCACCAGACCCCCGCCCACCCCGAAAAGACCGGCGAGCACGCCGGCAAGCGTGCCGAGCACAAGGTAGGCAGTCAGCTCGATCACTGGATGAGGCTCGCGATCTTCTGAGGGTGGCGCGCGTGCATGGCCCGACGAGTATAATCCACACCCATGTCAACCGGCGGTGCTCAGCACCGCCGACTCCAGACGATCCGAAAAGATACCATGAGACAGCGAACGATTTGTGTCATTGGCGGGACCGGCTTCGTCGGTCGGCATCTGTTGCTCCGACTCTCGCAGGCAGGATATCGGTCCCGAGTACCGCTCAGCCAGCCGAGCCGTCATCGCGATCTGCGTCTCATCCCAGGCTGTGAGCCGGTGGTGCTCACGGGCTGGGATGAGGCGGGCTTGAGCGAGGTCTTGACCGGTTGCGATGGCCTGGTCAATCTGGCCGGGATCCTCAACGAGGGGGCTGGCCGCGCCTTCGAGCAGACCCATGTCGGTCTCGTCGAACATGCCACGCGGGCGGCCAAGCGCGCGGGCGTGACAACCTATCTGCAGATGAGCGCACTCAACGCGGATCCAGCCGCTGCCAGCGAGTATCTGCGCAGCAAGGGCCGCGGCGAGGCCCAGGCGCTGGCCGCCGCCAGCCCCGACCTCAGGGTCACGCTGTTTCGACCCTCGCTGATCTTCGGCCCGGGTGATCATCTCTTCAATCGATTCGCGGCCGTGCTGCGACTCTGGGCTGGTCCCTTGCCGCTGGCCTGTGCCGGGGCGCGCTTCGCGCCGGTGCATGTCGGTGACGTGAGCGAGGCGATGCTGCGTGTGCTCGCTGACCCAGGCCGGCAGGGGCAAGTCTACGAGCTCTGTGGGCCGCGTGTCTGGACACTGGGCGAAATGTTCGAGTGGACGGCGCGACGCCTGGGCCGGCGGCTGCGCATCCTGAGCCTCGAGGATCGTCTCGCCCGTCTCCAGGCGCGGATATTCGAGCGGCTCCCGGGGCGCCTCTTCACACTGGACAACTATCACTCGCTTCAGGTCGACTCGCTGTGCGGCACGGATGGTCTTGCTCGGCTCGGGATCGCTCCGGCCGACGTCGAGCTCGTGGTGCCGCCCGATCTCGGCTCGATGCCGCGGTTTTGATCGCCTGATGGAGGTGTCGCGGACGTGCGATCGCGGTGCGCGCGCGCTGGAAAGGATCGCGCGGTCGCTCGGCAAGCGTGCCTTGCAGCCAACTCGGATGACTGACGCGCGATGACGCCTGTCCTTGCTCAAGCCCCGCGAGCGCCATGCTCTATCTCGACAAACTATTGAGTCAACTGGCTTATCCACTGGGCCTCGCGATTGGCCTGGCGCTGCTGGCGCTGCTGCTCATGCTGCGCGGGTGGCGACGAGGCGCCGCGGCCCTGCTCTCGATCGGGATCCTTTGGCTATTCTTGTGGTCAATGCCAGTCGTCTCGGATCGCTTGCGCGCATCCTTGGAGGAGCGGGTCAAGCCTGAGCCGATCGCGCTGATCCCCCAGGCGGATGCGGTGGTCGTGCTCGGCGGGGGGATCCGCGGCGCCACGCCGCGGCGTCCCGATCCCGATCTGGGCCAGGCGGCGGATCGGGTCTGGCATGCGGCGCGGCTCTACCACGCGGGCAAGGCGCCGCTGATCATCGTGTCAGGCGGCTCGCTGCCCTGGTTGGGTGAGCGTCAGCCCGAGGCGGATGCCATGCTGGCATTCCTGGTCGATCTCGGGGTGCCAGCGCACGCCATTCTGCTGGAAGGACGGAGCATGAATACCCGCGAGAATGCCCTCTACACGGCGGAACTGCTCGCGCGGGAGGGGCACGAGCGCGTCCTCTTGGTGACCTCGGCCTTGCACATGCCACGTGCCTTGGCGACCTTTCGCGCGGTCGGGGTGAGCGTGGTTGCAGCACCGACCGATTTCGAGGTGATCGCCGAGCCGCCGCATCCTTTGCGGTGGCTTCCGGATGCCGCGGCGCTTGCCGACAGTACGCGAGCATTGAAGGAGTATCTCGGGTGGTGGGTCTATCGTTGGCGCGGTTGGGCGTCGTCTCTCTGATGGCGCCATCCATGACTGCTCCGGGTCGACGTCCACTCATTTGGTGTCGATTCCAATCCTTGAGGAAGAATATGAAATTGCATCGATTCATCATCGGCTGTGCCATGACCGCGGTGCTCGCGGGGCCGGCGCATGCGCTCGACGGTGGCGTGGAGAGCCTGCGCGAGACCAGCAAGGCGTTTGCCTCGGTCGGGCGCGCGGTCTCGCCCGCGGTCGTGTTCATTCAGGTCGAGGGCACTGGCCGAGACCGCGCCGTCACCCAATCACCGCATGGGCTGCCATTCGGTGATGCGCTGCCCTTCGGCGAGGATTTTCTCAAGCGCTTCTTCGGCGATGCCTTTCCTGGACTCCCACGCACCCCGGCGCCCGGCTCCGCGCCCCGCGCGCCGAGCGTGATCGGTCAGGGCTCGGGATTCGTCTTCACCCCGCGGACCGGGGCGCAGGCGGACAAGAGCTTCATCTTGACCAACAATCATGTCGTCGAGGGTGCCGAGCGGATCCGCGTCCGCTTCCAAGACGGACGTGAGCTCGATGCCACGGTGACCGGGCGCGATCCGCAATCCGATGTCGCGGTCATCGAGGTCTCGACCAGCGGGCTTCCCGCGCTCGCCTTCGCCGATTCCTCGCAGCTGGAGGTGGGTGAATGGGTGGTGGCGATCGGCAATCCATTCGGTCTCAACCACACCTTGACCGTTGGCGTGGTCAGCGCCACTGGGCGGACCAGTCTCGGGATCAATGATTACGAGGATTTCATTCAAACCGATGCCGCGATCAATCCTGGCAACTCAGGTGGACCGCTCGTCAATCTCGACGGCTCAGTGGTTGGGATGAACACGGCGATCTTCAGTCGCAGTGGTGGCTACATGGGCGTCGGCTTCGCGATCCCCATCAACCTGGCCGAGGCCATCGCCAACCAGTTGATCGAGCGTGGTGAGGTCACGCGGGGTTATCTGGGCATCGTCATCCAGCCGTTGACCTTGGAGCTGGCCGAATCGTTCGGAATGCAACAAGGCGAGGGGATTCTGGTCGCGCAGGTCTCGCAGGATACCCCAGCGGCCAAGGCGGGTCTGCGGCAAGGGGATGTCATCGTGGCCTATCGTGGCGAGCCAGTCAGCGATGTCGGCAATTTCCGCAATCGCGTCGCGCTCACCGCGCCTGGCAGTGAGCAGGAGCTCACGATCGTGCGTGAGGGTGAGCGCATCAGCATGCGCATCACCATCGGCACCCTGACGCCGGAGGCCCAAGCGGCAGTCACTTCGACCCACAGCAGCGACGAGCTTGGGTTGTCCGTGCAGACCGTGACCCCAGCGCTCGCCGAACAACTCGGAATCCCCGCGGGTGAGGGTGTCGTGGTCACGGAGGTCACGCCCGGCTCCATCGCCGCGAGTGCCGGAATCGAGGTGGGAACGCTCATCCTGCAGGTGAATCGCCAATGGGTGACGACAGCCGAGGAGCTCCAGCAGGCCATCAAGAACGCGCGCGAGTCCGGTCGGGTCCTGCTGCTGGTGCGCAAGGATGAGATGCAGCGCTATGTCGTGCTGAGCTGGTAACCATCGGGGCGCACTTCGGTGTAAACTTCACCTCCAACAACTGCGAATGAAGGCGCGCGGGTGCCATGCGGAAGAATGCGCAAGACCCGCGCGCCTTGATGTACTGCATGCTCGGGCATGCCCGGGTCCATAGGATTCGCCCTTCAGAGTCCATAGGATTCGCCCTTCAGAATGGATATCCTCCCAAGGTGATTCTGATCCCGGCGCACAACGAGGCCGCGACGATCACGGGCGTCGTCAGCGCGGCGCTCGAACGTTGCGCCTGTCCGGTCGTCGTCATCGACGATTGCAGCAGCGATGGCTCCGCCGATCTGGCCCATGTGGCCGGTGCGTTGGTCTTGCCATTGGCCTTGAGACTCGGAGCCTGGGGCGCGACCCAGACTGGACTGAGGTTCGCCGAGCGCCAGGGCTGGACGATCGCGGTGACCCTGGATGCCGATGGTCAGCACGAGCCGACCTATGTTGCCGAGCTGGTCGCGCCGATCCAGCGTGGCGAGGCCGACGTCGTCATCGGCGCCTGCCCCTCGCGGGCGAGCCTCGCGCGACGCTTGGCATGGCGCTATTTTCGTTGGTTGACCGGGATCACCATGGTGGATGTCACCTCGGGTTTCCGCGCCTACAATCGCGCGGCGATCGAGCGCTTGTCGAGACCTGACGCGAGCCTGCTCGACTATCAAGACGTGGGTGTGTTGATGATCCTCCAACGTCATGGACTGCGCATCCAAGAGATTTCGGTGCCCATGTTGAGGCGTCGCAATGGTCGCTCCAGGGTGTTCGACTCCTGGTGGACCGTGGCTCGCTACATGCTCCAAACCAGCCTGCTGTGCGTGGCTCGCGTCGGACACCGCGAGCGCACTGGCTCATCATGGTTGGAGCCTTGAGCGGTCACCGATGAGCTATCAATTGACCTCCATGGCGATCGGATTGGCGGTGGCGATCCTCATCCTCTGGTTGGTGCGCCGCGACCATCTGCATGGCTCCTACGCGCTCTGGTGGGTCGGGGCCGCTGGCGCCATCGTCCTGCTCGGGGCTTGGCCGCGCTTGTTCGATGTCCTGGCCAGCTATCTGGGGATCGGCTATCCACCGATCCTGGCGCTGGTCTTGGGCTTCGCGCTCATGTTGATCAAGATGTTGACGATGGATGTCGAGCGCTCGCGTCAGGAGCAGCGGATCCGCCGTCTGGCGCAACGGCTGGCGATCCTGGAGGCGCGCGATCCGGCACTCCAGCCGCTCGAGTCTCGCTCGATCCGTGAGCCGCTGACGCAGGTCACGACCGAGGAGCCCTAGTCCGCGTGCGGGTGCTGCATGTCGGCAAGTTCTATCCGCCGTTCGCCGGCGGCATGGAGCACTTCCTGGCCGACGTGCTCGTTGCCACGCACGCTCGGGGGATCGCCGTTGCCGCATTGGTCCATCATGAGCGCCCCGGCCTGATCGGCCGGCGCCCGGCAGCGGGCGCGCCCATCCCCATCTATCGCGCGCCCACCTTCGGCCGGTTGCTCTATGTGCCCGTGAGTCCGGCCTTCCCGCTCTGGCTCGATCGCGCCATTCGCGACTTTGCGCCCGATCTGTTGCATCTGCATCTGCCCAACAGCTCGGCATTCGCGGTCCTTGCGTTGCGGCGGGCGCGCCAGATCCCCTGGATCCTGCACTGGCACGCCGATCTGGTGGCATCGGCCATCGATCGCCGACTCGCCCTGGCCTATCGCCTCTATCGGCCGCTGGAACAGCGGCTTTTGGCCGCAAGCGCCAAGGTGATCGTGACCTCGCCAGCCTATCTGGATGCGAGCGAGGCATTGCGACCCTGGCGAGCGCGCTGCGCGGTGATCCCATTGGGACTCGATCCCGCGCGTTTGAGCGAACCCGACCCAGACCCGTGCGCGCGGGCGCGGCGACACTGGGGCCACTCTGGGCTCAGGGTCTTGGCCATTGGCCGCTTGACCTATTACAAGGGTCATGAGGTGCTGATTCGGGCCATCGCGCGTGTCCCGGACGCGCGGCTCGTGCTCGTTGGCGCGGGCGATCGTCGAGGCTCGCTGCTCGCCTTGGGGCGGTCACTCGGCTTGTCGGAGCGTCTCGTGCTCCCTGGTTTTTGCCCCGATCCCGAGCTGCGGGCGCTGTTGGCGACCTGCGATCTCGTGTGTCTCCCCTCCCTGGAGCGGACCGAGGCCTTTGGGCTGGTCTTGCTGGAGGCGATGCGCTTTGCCAAGCCGGTGGTGGCCAGCGACATCCCGGGGTCGGGCACTGGGTGGGTGGTACGCACGGCGGGTCACGGGTTGCTCACCCCGCCGGGTGATGTGGATGCGCTCGCAGCCGCGCTGCGTCGGCTTGAGGATGATCGGGCGTGGCGTGATCGACTCGGCGCCCAAGGTGCGGCGGCGCTGCGCGAGCACTTTGCCATCACTCGGGTCGCCGAGTCGATCGAGCGGCTCTATACCGATGTCCTGGCGGGACGAGATCCGTGAGTCACCGGGGGTTGAGCGAGCTCAGGCACTGCAAGGTGGAACGGTTGAACCGCCGTCGCCAGTACGTGCACCGCCCGGCGACGCGATCCGCAACCGCTGCGCCAAGCGGGTGATGCGTTGTTGCGCCCGTCGCCGACCGACGGCGATACGCAGTGCCTTCGGCTCGGCGATCAGCACCACCAACTGCTTGCCGCGGGTCACCCCAGTGTAGAGCAGGTTGCGCTCCAGGAGCTGATAGTGCTGCATCGCCAGCGGCAGCACCACCACCGGATATTCAGAGCCTTGGGCCTTGTGGATGCTCGCGGCATAGGCCAATGACAGCTCGTCGAGCTCGCAGGTCTGGTAGTCGATCGAGCGTCCATCGAAGTCGACCGTGACTCGATCCTGTTGCGGATCGATCATCAGAATCCGTCCGATGTCACCATTGAAGACCTCTTTGTCGTAGTTGTTCACCCGCTGCAGCACCTTGTCGCCAGGGGCATAGGTGGTGCCGAAGCGCTGCAGGCGCGGCTGCGCGCCTGGATTGAGACGCTGCTGCAGCTCCAGGTTGATGGCTCGGACCCCGAGTCGGCCAAGGTTCATCGGGGTCAGCACCTGGATGTCCTCGATCGGGTGAAAACCGAAGCGTCGCGGGATACGCTCAGTCACAGTGTCATAGAGCTTGGCCGCCAGATCCTCGGCGTCGCCGGCCTCGATCAGATAGAAGTCGCTGGTTTCGCCCTTGAGGGGTGCCATCGGCGCGTCCCCCCGGTTGATGCGATGGGCATTAACGATGATCCGCGAGGACAACGCCTGGCGGAAGATCTCGGTCAGTCTCACCGTAGGCACGACGCCGGAGTCGATCAGGTCCGCGAGCACCGTGCCGGGTGCGACCGAGGGCAGCTGATCGACATCGCCGACGATCAACAGACCCGCCTTGTCCGGCAGCGCGCGCAGCAGCTGGCTCATCAGCAGGGTGTCCAGCATCGAGGCCTCATCGAGCACCAGCAGGTCAGTTTCCAGCGGATGGTCCGCGTCACGCTTGAACCGAAAGGTGCTGGGATCGAGCTCCAGCAGCCGATGCACGGTCTTCGCCTCATGGCCGGTGGTCTCGGTCAGACGCTTGGCCGCGCGTCCCGTCGGTGCGGCCAGAAGCACCGAGACCCGTTTGGCGTGCAGGATGCGCAGCAGGCTGTGGACCAGCGTGGTCTTGCCCACCCCAGGTCCACCGGTGAGCACGGCGACCTTGCTGGCCAGCAGGGTGGCGATCGCCGCGCGCTGCGACGGGGCCAGCGTCAGTCCAGTCTGTGCCTCGACCCAAGGCAAGGCGCGACTCACGTCGATATCGCCCCACGGCAAAGATCCGTGCAGCAGCCGCTGGAGATGCGTCGCACAGCCCTGCTCGGCGCGCTGCAGTGGGGCGAGATAGATCAAGTGCTCCTCGTTGATCAGATGCCCCGCGCTCACCTCATCGGCCATGGCCTGCTCGATGATGGCGGGTGGGATCTCCAGCAACCGGCTGGCCATGCCGAGCAATTGCTGGGGCGCGGCCGCGCAATGACCCTCCTCGGAATGGACCTGCAGCGCGTGGCGCACGCCGGCACGGGCCCTCAGCAACGAGTCGCGAGGGATGCCGAGATTCTGGGCGATGATATCAGCGGTCTTGAAGCCGATGCCCCAGATGTCCAAGGCCAGCCGGTAGGGATTCTCGGTGACCTTGAGAATGGCCTCATCGCCATAGGTCTTGAAGATACGCACCGCCCGTGCGGTGCCGACCCCATGGGACTGCAGAAAGACCATGATCTCGCGGATCATCTTCTGCTCGGCCCAAGCGGCGATGATGTGCTCGCGCCGCTTGTGGCCAATCCCCGGCAACTCTTGCAGTCGCTCGGGGGCGGACTCGATGACGTCGAACACCGCCTCACCGAAGGCGTGCACCAGCTTGCGCGCGAAGTGCGGTCCGATGCCCTTGACCATGCCAGAGCCCAGATATTTCTCGATCCCCTCCAGTGTCGCGGGCGGCACGACCTGAAGCTGATCGGCGCGAAACTGCAGCCCATGTTGACGGTCGTTGACCCAGTGGCCCTGCGCCTCGATGAATTCGCCGGGGCTGACCGATGCGGCATTGCCGACGACCGTGAGCAGATCGCGCTGGCCGCGCACCTTCACCCGCAGCACGCAGAAGCCGGTCTGTTCACTGTGGAAGGTGATGCGCTCGATGCTGCCGGCGAGGCGCTCCGGATGCTGATCTGTCGCGGATGATGGCTGAGGTCGGGATGGCATGCCTGGATTCTATCCTGATCAGTGCGCGCTCGTCTCGGTGCACTCTGATGCAGTCCATTGATCTGGCGACACTTTCAAGCCGCTGAAAGGCGCCGAGCAGCGAGTGGGCGGCCAGGCGCCACGCCCCAAGGTGACGCCTCCCATGCATCATTCAGGTGCGTCCAGATCGGCCTCAGGTGACTGACTGTGTCAGCGCATGTCCTAGAAGGTGTACGTGCTTTTCGGTAGACTGGCCACATCGATGTCAGGCTAGACCCTGTCGACTCACTCCGTGCGCTGGTCTCTCGATGGCATCCCACGGGTGCACCGATTTCGCATGGCATTGATCTTGCTGCCTTTGCTCTGAAGTGTATTCAGAGCGGTCCGATTGGCACCCGCCGCTGACAGACATTCATCGCATCCCGGTCTCGGCCATTCCCCGCGGCCGCCGGGATCACCAACCACGAGGACAGCATCCGATGTGTGGCTTCTGCGGAGAGATCCGCTTCGACGACAAGCCCATCGATCTGGGCACGCTCGGCGCCGTCAACCTCAGTCTACGCGCCCGTGGACCAGACGGCGACGGTCTCTTTCAACAGGGTGCGATTGCGCTCGCGCATCGTCGACTGAGCATCATCGATCTGAGCCCCCATGCCAGTCAGCCCATGGTCGACAGCGCACTGGGTCTCGCGATCGTCTTCAACGGCTGCATCTACAACTATCGCGAGCTGCGCGACGAGCTGGCGGCCAAGGGTTACACATTCTTCTCGCACGGCGACACCGAGGTGGTGCTCAAGGCCTTCCATGCCTGGGGCGCCGACTGCGTGCATCGCTTCCATGGCATGTTCGCCTTCGCCATCAGCGAGCGCGACACGGGTCGGCTGACCCTGGCGCGCGATCGCCTGGGCATCAAGCCGCTCTACTACGCCGAGCTGGCCGGTGGTCTGCGCTTTGCCTCGACCTTGCCGGCACTGCTCGCCGGCGGTGGCATCGAGACCGATCTCGACCCGGTCGCGCTGCACTATTACATGCACTTCCACGCGGTGGTGCCGGCGCCTTACACCATCCTGAGCGGTGTGCGCAAGCTGGCGCCGGCGACCATCCGGGTCATCGAGCGGACCGGCGCGACCCGTGAGTGGACCTATTGGGCGCCCCGCTTCGAGACCCCGGACGAGGAGCGCGACCTGGGCTTCGCGGATTGGCAGGAGAAGACACTGACTGCGCTGCGTACCGCGGTCGAGCGACGGCTGGTGGCCGATGTCGATGTGGGTGTGCTGCTGTCGGGTGGACTGGATTCCAGCCTCATCGTCGGCTTGCTCGCCGAGCGCGGTCAGCAGGGGCTCAACACCTTCTCGGTCGGATTCGAGAGTGTCGGCGACGAGCAAGGCGACGAGTTCCAGTATTCGGACATCATCGCCAGGCACTATGGCACCAGCCATCACAAGATCCAGGTCGACTCGGCGAGTCGCCTGCTGCCGAGTCTGCCCGGCTGCATCCGCGCCATGTCCGAGCCCATGGTCAGTCATGATGTCATCGGCTTCTATCTGCTCTCCCAGGAGGTCGCCAAACAGGTGAAGGTGGTGCAGAGCGGGCAGGGGGCCGACGAGGTCTTCGGCGGTTATCACTGGTACCCGCCGCTGGCCGGCAGCACCGCTCCGGTCGCCGACTATGCCCGCGTGTTCTGCGACCGCGAGCAGTCTGAGTTTCTGCGCGCGGTCCATCCCAGGCTGCACGACCAGGGCCGTGACCATGCGCGCGACTTCATCGCCGCGCACTTCGCTCAGCCAGGCGCCGTGTCGGCGGTGGACAAGGCGCTGCGCATCGACCAGCTCATCATGCTGGTCGATGACCCGGTCAAGCGTGTCGACAACATGACCATGGCCTGGGGTCTGGAGGCCAGGGTCCCCTTCCTGGATCACGAGCTGGTCGAGCTGGCCGCGCGCATGCCGGCCGAGTACAAGCTGTGCGACGAGGGCAAGGGCGTGCTCAAGGCGATCGGCCGGCGCCTGATCCCGCGCGCGGTCATCGATCGGCCCAAGGGCTATTTTCCGGTCCCGGCGCTGAAATATCCGCGTGGCGAGGTGCTGGACATGATGCGCGAGACGGTGCGCTCGCCACGTGCGCGCGAGCGCGAGCTGTTCGACCCGGACTATGTCGAGACCCTGTTGGCCGCGCCCGAGGCGCACATCACGCCGCTGCGTGGCTCCAAGCTCTGGCAGGTCGCCGTGCTGGAGCTCTGGCTGCAGGAGCAGGGGGTCTGAGCCCATGAGTGTCAATGACCGCACGCATCTGCGGCTGCAGCGACGGCGCGCGCCCTCGGTCAGCAGTTGGGACAACAAGCCGCGCAGCGACGACGAGATCTGGTCGGAGACGCTGGTCGACTGTGGTTGGGGGCGGCTGATCTTCGGCCAGACCTTCGATGATCCCAGGCGTCTGGCCCAATGTCTGCAGCGCGAGGATCCAGGCAAGCGCGACATCGCACTCTATCTGCGCGATCCCCATGTGGTGCTGTCCTACGCCCCCCAGGATCTCTTCCTGGACCCATCGCACACCTTCAGGCTCTGGCTCGATCGCTATCACTCCTCGCAGCGCCGACCCGTGGGCTTCATCGTGCGCATGCTCAACAACCGCGAGGATGCCGAGGCGGCCAGTCGACTCTATGCCGCGCGACACATGGTGCCACCACCCGCCGAGTTCATCTGGTCGGAGCGCGCCTCGCGTGTCCTGCAATACTGGGTCGCGGTGGACGAGCAGGACGGCGCCATCCTGGGCGTGGTCAACGGTGTCGATCATTTCGAGGCCTTCGGCGATTACGAGGGCGGTGCCAGTCTCTGGGCGCTCGCGGTCGACCCCCAGGCACCCTATCCCGGTATCGGCGAGGCCCTGGTGCGGCAGGTCGCCGAGTTCTACCAGGTGCGTGGGCGCTCCTTCCTGGACCTCTCGGTCATGCACGACAACCACGGCGCCATCCGGCTCTACGAGAAGCTCGGCTTCGCGCGGGTGCCGGTCTTCGCGCTCAAGAACAAGAACGCCTTCAACGAGCCGCTGTTCATCGGTCAGCAGCCCGCGACCGAGCTCAACCCCTATGCGCGCATCATCGTCGACGAGGCGCGTCGTCGCGGCATCGGCGTCGAGGTGCTGGATGCCGAGGCGGGCTATTTCGCCCTGAGTCTGGGTGGGCGACGCATCCTCTGTCGCGAATCATTGAGCGAGTTGACCACGGCCGTGGCGATGAGCCGCTGCGACGACAAGGCGGTGACCCAGCGTCTGCTGCGCCGCGCGGGACTGCGGGTGCCGGCGCAGGTGAGCTACGCGGCGCTCGACCAGGGCGAGGCCTTCCTGAGCCGTCATGGTCGGATCGTGGTCAAGCCGGCACGCGGCGAGCAGGGCGCCGGCATCAGCGTCGACATTCGCGACCCCGAGGAGCTGGAGTCCGCGGTCGAGGCCGCGCGACGGGTCTGCGAGACGGTGATCCTGGAGGAGTTTTGCGAGGGCGAGGATCTGCGCATCATCGTCATCGACGACGAGGTCGTCGCCGCCGCGATCCGCCGCCCGGCCCAGGTCGTGGGTACCGGACGACACAGCATCGGCGAGCTCATCGAGGCGCAGAGCCGGCGCCGGCGGGCGGCCACCGGCGGTGAGTCCGCCATCCCCATGGATCAGGAGACCGAGCGCTGCGTGCGTCAGGCCGGCTATACCATGACCGAGGTGCCCTCGGAGGCTGAGGTGGTGGTGGTGCGCAAGACCGCCAATCTGCACACCGGCGGCACCATCCATGACGTGACCGACGCCCTCCATCCCGAGCTGGCGCGGGCCGCGCGCGAGGCGGCGCGCGCCTTGAGCATCCCGGTCACCGGGCTGGATTTACTGGTCCCGGATGTGCGGGGTCCCGACTATGTGATCATCGAGGCCAACGAGCGCCCGGGGCTGGCCAATCATGAGCCGCGCCCGACGGCCGAGCGTTTCGTCGATCTCTTGTTTCCGCAGACCGCGACACGGGGAGGGCGGGCATGAAGGCGGTCCCGATCGATAGTCACTATCTGCTGGATGTGCTGTTTCGTCTGCTCGGCACGCCCAGCCCAACCGGGTATACCGACCGGGTCGTGCATCTGGTCTGCGAGGAGCTCGAGCGCATGGGGGTGGCGTTCGAGCTGACCCGGCGCGGCGCGATCCGCGCCACCCTGCCCGGGGAGGCCGATCGACCGAACAAGGCGGTGGTGGCCCATCTCGACACCCTGGGCGCCATGGTCAAGGCGCTCAAGCCCAATGGCCGTCTGCAGCTGGTGCCGGTCGGACACTGGAACGCGCGCTTCGCCGAGGGTGCGCGCTGCACACTCTATACCGATATCGGCCTGCACCGCGGCACCATCCTGCCCATGAAGGCCTCGGGTCATACCTTCGGCCCCGAGATCGATACCCAGCCGAGCGGTTGGGATCATGTGGAGATGCGCATCGACGAGCGAGTCTTCGATCTCGCGGGGTTGATGCGCTTGGGCGTGCACGTGGGCGATTTCATCTCCATCGACACCCAGCCCGAGATCACCGACACCGGCTTCATCAATTCCCGCCACCTCGACGACAAGGCCGGCGCGGCGCTCCTGCTCGCCGCGACCAAGGCGATCAAGGAGCACGACATCACGCTGCCGGTGGACTGTCACCCGCTGTTCACCATCTCCGAGGAGGTCGGCTCCGGGGCCTCGGCCGCGCTGCATCAGGACGTCGCCGAGATGCTGACCATCGACAACGGCACCACCGCGCCGGGGCAGAACTCCAGCGAATTCGGCGCCACCATCTGCATGGCCGACATGGGCGGACCGTTCGACTATCATCTCACCCGGCGCATCATCCAGATCTGTCAGGAGTTTCAGATCCCGCACCAGCGCGATATCTTCAAATATTACCGCTCGGACAGCGCGGCCGCGCTCGAGGCCGGCAACGACGTGCGCACCGCGCTGGTCACCTTCGGCATCGACGCCTCGCACGGCTACGAGCGCATTCATCGCGAGTCGCTGGAATCCATCGCCGAGCTGGTCGCCATCTATATGCAGAGCCCACCGCTCTATGCGCGCGATCGTTTCGAGATGAGCCCGCGCACCGGTTTTTCGACCATGCCGGGTTGATCCTCCGGCCGTCGCGCTCGCGAGAGCCTGATCATCATGCCGCACCCATCGAGCGCGCCCTGCCCACGCGACAGTCGCCCGGGCACCTATGCCGTCCTGCTCAGACCGCGACATCAGGGGACGGTGCGCATCGGTCGGCTGGGTGACCTGAGGCTTGCGGGCGGGGTCTTCATCTATGTCGGCAGCGCACTCGGACCCGGCGGTGTCATGGCACGCTGTCGTCACCATGCCCGGATTGCCAGCCGGCCCCATTGGCATCTGGACCATCTGCGCCCATCCTGCGACCTTCTCGGCTGCTGGGTCGCCCATGGCCCGGAGCGACTCGAACACCGCTGGGCCCTGACCTTGGCCGAGCTGCCCGCGGCGCACTGCCCGCTGCCGCGCTTCGGCGCGAGTGATTGTCGCTGTCCAGCCCATCTGATCGGACTGCCCGAGGCCCCGGAGCCCGATCAGCTGGGTTTGATCCTGCCCACCGGGTGCTGGCTAGGGCCATCCAATGTGGGCTAGAGCAACCCGTCCAATGGACTGCGCACGCCCTGGCCACCGCGGTTCAGCACATGGGTGTAGATCATGGTCGTCGATACGTCGGCGTGCCCAAGCAGCTCCTGAAGGGTGCGAATGTCATAGCCGGACTCCAAGAGATGTGTGGCAAACGAATGCCGCAGGCAATGACAGTTCACCCTTTTCGGAATGCCGGCGCGCTGAGCCGCGGCCTTCACCGCCTTCTGTAGGCCGTTCTCATGCACGTGATGCCGCCGCGTCTTCCCGCTCCGTGGGTCCACCGACAGCCGACCGCTGGGGAACAGGTACTGCCAGATCCACTCCTTCGGCGCGTTTGGCCACTTGCGCGCCAGGGCATCCGGCAGGAACACCTCGCCGTATCCCTGTGCAAGATCCTGCTCATGCAGGACGCGGACCTCCCGCAGGTGCGCCTGCAAGGGCTCCTCCAAGCGTGACGGCAGGGGCACCACCCGATCCTTCTGCCCCTTGCCATCCCGGACGACGATCTGGTGGTAGGAGAAGTCCACATCCTGCACCCGCAGCCGCACGCACTCCATCAACCGCATCCCCGTTCCGTAGAGCAAGGCCGCCATCAGGTGCTGCGTCCCGTCGATCCCCCTCAGCAGCCGCGCGACCTCCGAACGCTCCAGCACCACCGGGAGTCGCTTCGGCCGCTTGGCTCTGACAAAATCGTCCAGCTTGTCCAGCGATCGCCCGAGCACCTGCTTGTACAGGAACGCCAGGGCATTCAACGCCTGGCTCTGCGTGCTGGCGGAGACGTTCCCCCGCACGGCCAAATCTTCGAGAAAGGCGCGGATACGCTCCGCCCCGACCTCGGCCGGATCACGGTTGTCGCAGAACAGGATAAAGCGGCACACCCAGGACTCGTACGCCTGTTCGGTACGGATCGAGTACTTGCGGCGACGAATCTCAGCCACCATCCGCTCCAAGAGCGCCCGATGGCTCTCGCGAGCCTCGTCCAGCGCCGACGGCGCGTTGCGCTTCTCCTTGAATCGCGCACCGGAGACCGACGCATCAGCACCGACACTCGTCGACACGGGCAGGCCTCCCGCGCGATGGTCGGATGACCCGGCGCTAGCGTGCGGGCTGAATCGCGCCAGAACCCCCAGTCCACCTCGGCGACCACTGGCGACTGCGCCGTCGCCAATAAATTCTGTATAGCATCGACGATCTGCCTGAACTGCCAGTCCGCCATTCTGTCTAGTCTCCCCGCCTGCTCCAGGTAGCTGGTGACATCCGAGCGGGTGTGCTCCCGAAGGCGCTTGTCCGGAAAAGCCTTCAAATACTCCTCGGCACCGCGCACATGCCACCGGAGCGCCTGTTCCTTCAAGCCGTTACTCCGCAACCGCTCAACGAACCGCTGCCAGAAGCGTGCTTCGGCGGAAGTTGTCGTTGTTTGAGCAGGGGACATGTGCTAGCGTCCTGGGCACAGTGTGAGTGTACGCCAATTGTACACCAAGAGTCGTGCAACTCAAGCCATGGGGCGGACATGCTAGACAGAATCCTAGCGGTCGGTGCTAGGCAGATTCTGTCTAGCACACCTGACCGACATTCTGTCTAGTTAGTGCCTGAAAGAAAACCCTAAAAAATCGCCGTCCCCCCGTGCTGCTGACCGAATTGCGACCATGGCTTTTAGCCCATTTCC
>RZZN01000264.1 GCA_009929855.1 Gammaproteobacteria bacterium | reverse complement strand
GGGCATTTCACGACTCTCGATGACGGTACGAACCGACAACTGACCGCAAACGAGTCCTGCCGTCACTGATGCCGAAAATTTTATGTCAACGACTTACTGACTCGGCGCGATTCTCTCGCAGCGATAGACTTCTGCGATCCCCCGAGCTTTTAACTTCTCTCTGGGTGGCGATGCCTCTCCAAGTTCAGGTAGAGCCACGAGTGATCGCACGACGTCGACGCTGACCGGTCCTTCCCAAATCGGCCATGTAAAGAACTCGCGTCTCCGCGCGCGGCGGGAGAAACCGGTTGTTTGAGCGTCGTCGCGACCGGGCTGCACCGGCAGTAGCGACAGGCCCTCCAGTGCGAGTACATTGGCGCCGCGCATCGTTCGTAAAGAAAACTTCTTGTTGGATTGCGGGCTTGGATCGTACCAGCGCAATGCATAGCGCTGATCTTCAACGGGATCCCAGCGCAGGCTAAAGCCTTCATCGCGGTAATCCCAAGCAGTGAACATGGCGCGCTTGAGCGCGGAAGTGTCGATGCCTTGGCGGATAGCGAGTGCATATACTGGAAAGCCCTGCCCAGCAGCATCTCCACTTCGGACCATGCGAAAAGCTGTGTCCAAAAAGTTGCCATTATCGTCCTGGTAGGCATCCGTACCCAGCGCTGCGAGGAGGTCACATTCATAACGCTGATCACGGGTCGCAGAGAGTGCCGCCTCCTCGAAAGCGCGATGGAGCGTCACTGCGGCGAAAGGAAGCTTCTTGTCTAGCGTAAACGGGCCAGTCGGGCTCGATGCGATTGCGGCATGCAGAGATGCGAGGAATTCCGATTCGTCGTCTCCGCACCCGCGGATTTCGGGTCGCCAACCGCTACCCGTTGAATACCAGCAAAGCCGAGCACTCGCAGAAAAGCGAGCACTGACGACAATTACACCGAGAGTCGCAAGAAACCCAAGGGGGTTTGCGCCGTCGAGCCCAGGCAGACATAGTCGTCCCGTCATTGTGCTCCTCCCATGGAATGATTCTCTTCCCATTCGCTGCGCCGGTGATCCGAGAGCATCAGGATGGCCTCCAATCCCGCCAGACCCCACCAGCCGTAGCGGCGGACCAGGCGCCAGAAGCGCTCGGCCACGCCGCTGTCGAGGCGCTCCAGACCGGTGGCCGAGTTTGCGGTCAGACGCTGTTCCCAGAGGTCTAGCGAGACCTCCAGATGCTTCTGATCGTCGACCACGGGCGCGAAGGGGCGGCAGTGGCCGTGGTGGCTGGCAATCAGGTGTAGGACCAAGTCCGGATCATGGGCGCGTCCGAGCAGCTCGGGCGCGCTCTCCAGCAGGCGTACCGAGAGCAGCTCGTGTCGCGCCCCAAGCGGATAGCCCGAGCGACGGCGTGCCGACTCAAAGGCAGCGCGTCCATAGGGCATGGCGCCTGACTTTGCGAGCAGTGGTCCCTTTGCCCAGGGGTTGCCGCCGTGGAGCAGCGCCTGGAAGCGCGGATCCGCTTTGCCCAGATCGTGGCAGAGGGCCGCCAGCGCAACGTCCCCGGCGATCTCCGCTGGCAGCTGGCAGCTGAAGCGGCGGGCCTGTTCCGCGACGCCTTCGAGGTGGTCCTCGAGTCCCCGGCGCACCGTGCCAGAGGCCGTCGCGTCATCCTCGTGGCTGAAGTCGGAGAGGGTGCCGGTCTGCTCGGCGACTCGCCGCTTGCTCACGATGACCAGCCCGCCGCAGGGGTGGCGCCCGATGCAGCGTAAGCGTCCGGCAAACTACCGGATTACCCCTTCCCGTTTCAGGTCGTCCATTTTCAGATTGTGGGGCAGCAGCGCCGCGACTGCTTCGGGGGAC